>NZ_JBFULY010000009.1:0-126080 GCF_054049655.1 Cellulomonas sp. P5_C5
CGATCACGAACGTGACGATCTACAACGACTCGTCCAAGAAGATCGTGATCTGCGAGGAGTACAAGGGCGTGACCTCCGGCGAACCGTCGAAGATCGGCTCCGGACCCTCCTCCGCGTGCGGGTACTCGACCTCGTCGATCACCTACAAGTGAGGAACCGGCCCACCGCCCTCCCGCTGCGGGAGGGCGGTGGGCCGCTCCACGCTCACTGCCAGACGGTCGCCTTGACCTCGGGATCGGCGGCCGGCTTCGGGACGACGGGTGCCGGGCCGGCGGCGGCGAGGTCGCGCACGTTCTTCTGGACGGCGACCACCGAGAACAGCGCCATCGTGAAGCTCAGCCCGAAGAAGCCCTTCTCCGACAGCTCCAGCGGCGCGTTGACCAGCGCCGTCGACACCAGCACCAGCGACGTCAGGACCATCGCCCACGACAGGCCCAGGAAGATCCCCGTCACCGGGATCCCCTCGGCGCGGTCCCGGACCGACTTCTGCACGGCGATCGCGGAGAACAGGCCGAGCAGGATCAGCGTGCCGAGGAAGCCCTTCTCCGACGGGTCCAGCTCCGCGTTCCACAGTCCGACGCCGTAGGCGAGCAGGGCGATCAGGAGGGCCACCCAGGACGCGCCGACGAACGCGGCGGTCGGTCGGGCTGGGACGGGGTTCTGCGACATGGCGTTGCTCCGAAGGTCGAGGTGGCGGCAACCGTGCCAGCCGCGGCCCTGATGGTGCGGGTCCGGGACGGTCCTCCGCAAGCATGTCGTCGGACGCCCCTCGGTCGGGCTAGTTCTCCACAACGACTGCACAACGCTCGGGTCACGCCCCGGCAACGCCGACTCACGGCAGGATGCTTGCGTGGACATCGCCGTGCAGGCCCGTGGTGAGCTGACCGACGACGAGCTGGACGCGCTGCACGCGGCGGCGTTCGGCCATCCGGTCACGAGCACCCCCTGGCGGCAGCGGCTGGCGGACCACAGCCTGACGTGGGTCACCGCCCGCCTGGACGGCCGGCTGGTGGGGTTCGTCAACGTGGTCGGCGACGGCGGCGTGCACGCGATCCTCCTGGACACCTGCGTCGCCCCCGACGCGCAGGGACGCGGCGTGGGACGAGCGCTGGTCGCGGCGGCAGCCGACGAGGCGCGGCGGTCGGGCTGCCACTGGCTGCACGCCGACTACGAGCCGCACCTGGTCGGCTTCTACGAGGGCGCGTGCGGGCTGCGGCACAGCGAGGCCGGGCTCCTGCGCCTGGTCTGACCCCGTCGTGACAGCACCCGAGCGCGTTCCCTAGGGTGCGTCCCGTGACTGACGCCGACCCGCCCAGCGACCAGCAGAACCGCACGGTCGGCGGGTTCGACCGCAGCGGACGCCGCTGGGTGCTCACCCTGTTCGGTCTCGGTGGTGCCGTCGTCGGCGCGCTCCTGCCGGTGCTCACGCGATGGGCCGCGGAGCTGCCGTGGGTGCCGTTCCAGGGGCCGCTGCGGCTGGTCGGGTCGTTCGACGAGCCGTGGTTGACGTGGGGTCGCCCGGGACTCGGCCTCGTCGCCGGCCTCGCGTTCGCCGCGTGGGTCATCTACGACTCGCCCGTCCTGGACATCGGGCGCGAGCAGATCCAGGTTCGCCGACGCGGGCAGGTCGAGCGGGTCATCGAACGCGCTACGGTCGCCGCCGTCCATCCCCGCCGATCGACGATCGTCATCGAGACCGCGAGCGGACGGAAGCTGTTCGAGCGCGACGTCGAGGGCGACCGGGCCGCGGTGCGCAGCGCGTTCGTCGAGCTCGGGTACCCGTGGGAGGGTCCGCGCGACTGAGCGTCGGCAGGGCGTTCCGCTCTGTCAGCGGTCCGGCAACGACGGCCAGCGCTCGGACGCCCACTGCGCCCAGGTCGCGTACCCCGCCGGGGCCGGCGGGATGTGGTCACCGCGCAGCTCCTCCTCGTCCGGCACCTCGAGCTGGCCGTGCCACTGCGCCAGCTCGGCGTCGCTGAGGTGGAACTGACCCGGCTCGTTGCGCGCGCGGTCGGACACGCGCCGGCGTTGCTCCTCGTAGTCGATCGGCAGGTAGACCACGCGCACGGGGATGCCGCGTGCGTGCGCGATCCACCGGAGCGCCGAGCGCTCGTCCCTGCTCCAGAGGCCGAAGTCGAGGACGACGTCGATGCCGAGCTCGCACGCACGCAGCCCGACCTCGATCAGCTTGGCCTCGATGCGGTCGCGATGGTGGGCGCGCTCGGTCGACCGCCACCGGGTGGGGCCGTCGGCGCTGAAGATCGTCATCTGCCAGTCGTCCGGGGTCAGCCGGAGCGCGGGCTCACTGGCTTCCAGCTGCTTCGCCCGCGTCGTCTTCCCCGCTCCGGGCAGACCGACGACGAGAAAGAGGGTCACGCTGCGACGCTAGACCCCGCGTCATCCGGAATCGATCGCCTCGGGGTATGGTTGAACTGTCAACTACTGACGCATCGAGGAGACCTTCATGACCACCCTCCAGCTCGGCCTGGACTCGTTCGGCGACCGCCCGCAGGGTGCCGACGGCGAGCTCGTCTCGCACGCCGCTGCGATCCGCCAGGTCGTCGAGGAGGCGGTCCTGGCCGACCAGGTGGGTGTCGACGTCATCGCGCTGGGCGAGCACCACCGCCCCGAGTACTCCGTCTCGTCGCCCGAGACCGTCCTGGCCGCCATCGCCGCCCGGACCTCGCGCCTGCGCCTCGGCTCCGGGGTCACCGTGCTCAGCTCCGACGACCCGGTGCGCGTGTTCCAGCGCTTCGCCACGCTCGACGCGCTCTCCGAGGGACGCGCGGAGGTCATCCTCGGCCGCGGCTCCTTCACCGAGTCGTTCCCGCTGTTCGGCTACGACCTGGCCGACTACGACGTCCTCTTCGAGGAGAAGATCGAGCTGTTCTCCCGGCTCCTCACCGAGCAGCCGGTCACCTGGTCCGGCACCACGCGCCCCGCCCTGGACCATGCCGACGTCTTCCCCAAGACCGAGTCCGGCCACCTGACCACCTGGGTCGGCGTCGGCGGCTCCCCGCAGTCCGTCGTCCGCACCGCCCGGTACGGCATGCCGCTCATGCTCGCGATCATCGGCGGGGACCCGCAGCGCTTCGCGCCCTACCTCGACCTGTACCGGCGCGCGGCCGAGCAGTTCGGCACCACCGCCCACCCCGTCGGCATGCACTCCCCCGGGTTCGTCGCGGACACCGACGAGGAGGCCGTCGAGGTCTTCTGGCCGCACTACCGCGTCCAGCGGGACCGGATCGGCGCGCTGCGCGGCTGGCCGCCGGTCCGTCGCGAGGAGTTCGACGCCGAGGTCGCGCACGGCTCCCTGTACGTCGGGTCGCCGCAGACCGTGGCGCAGAAGATCGCCCGGGCCGTCACCGCGCTCGGGGTCGGCCGGTTCGACCTGATCTACACCACGGGTGCCCAGCCGGCCGACGCGCGCCTGCGCAACGTCGAGCTGTACGGCACCAAGGTCATCCCGATGGTCCGCGACCTGGTGGCCGACGCGTGACGACCCTCGGCATCCTCGGCGCCGGCAAGGTCGGCACCGTCCTGGCCCGCCTGGCCGTCGCCGCCGGGTACCGCGTCCTCGTGGCCGGCTCCGGCGACCCGGCGACGATCGCGCTGACCGTCGAGGTCCTCGCCCCCGGCGCGACAGCCGTCCGCGCGCTCGACGCCGCCACCGACGCGGACGTCGTGATCCTCGCGCTCCCCCTCGGCAAGTACCGCTCCCTCCCCGTCGACGCCCTCGCCGGGAAGCTCGTCGTCGACGCGATGAACTACTGGTGGGAGATCGACGGCATCCGCGACGACCTCACCGACCCGCGGACCACCACCAGCGAGCTCGTCCAGGAGCACCTGGGCGGGTCCCGCGTCGTGAAGGCCTTCAACCACATGGGCTACCACGACCTCGACGGCGAGGCCCGGACCGCCGGGACGCCCGGGCGCAAGGCGATCGCCGTCGCCGGGGACGACGGGGACGACACCGCGGCGGCCGCCGACCTCGTCGACCGGCTCGGCTTCGACCCCGTCGTCGTCGGACCGCTCCGCGCCGGTGCCCACCTGCAACCGGGGACGCCCGCGTTCGGCGCCAACGTCACGGCACCCACGCTCGCCGCCCTGGTCGACCCCGACCCGAGCCTCGACCCCGTCTAGGTCTGCGCGGCCCGCGCGAAGCGGGCACCCCAGTCCCGGACCAGCGCGGCCAGCTCCGGCGGCGAGACCACCGAGAACTCCGCGCCGAGGGCGCCCAGCGCGAACAGCGGCCCCTCCAGCGAGTCGGTCTCCATCGTCATCGTGCACCGCGTCGGCGCGTCCGCGCGCACGTGCGCCCAGCGGCCGACGAGGGCGTGCACCGCGTCGGCGGACGCCTCGACCACCACCTCGACCCGGTGCCGACCACTCTGCGCGTCGCCCAGGACGCGGCTCCGGACGAACGTGGCGACGTCGTCGAACGGCGGGGTGCGCGCCGCGAACGCGGTCCCGGTGCTCGCGGCGGTGGCGACGCGGTCGACGCGGAACGTCCGCCAGTCGTGCCGGTCGAGGTCGTAGCCGACGAGGTACCACCGCCGCCCGAGCGCGACGAGCCGGTCCGGCTCGACCAGCCGGGAGGACGGCGAGCCGGCCGCTGCGACGTACTCGAACCGGACGCGTTCCCGGTCGCGGCACCCGAGGGCGAGCGTCGACAGGACGGCGTGGTCGAGCGGCGCGGCGACGTCGGCGCTCCACGGGGCCGGCGTCGTGGACGAGCGGACCGCGTCGAGACGTGCGCGCAGCCGCTGCGGCATCACCTGGACGATCTTGGTCAGTGCGCGCAGTGCCGCGTCACCGCCGTCGCCCGTCGCCAGGTGGGACTGGATCGCCACCGCCAGGGCCATGGCCTCGTCGTCGTCCACGACCAGCGGCGGCAACGACGCACCGGCCGCGAGCGCGTAGCCGCCGTCGACCCCCGGCTGGGCGTCGACGGGGTACCCGAGCTCGCGCAGCCGGTCGACGTCACGCCGCAGGGTCCGTGCCGAGACGCCCAGCTCGTCGGCCAGCCGGGGTCCTGGCCAGTACCGACGGGCCTGCAGCAACGACAGGAGCCGCAGGGTGCGAGAGCTCGTGTTCGCCATGCACCCAGCCTCCTCTCATCGCGGTCAGGAAGTGGCCGCAATGCTTCCTAGCGTGGTCCTGTCATCAACCGAGAGGACTTCCCGTGACCATCACGACCACCACCCACCTGAACTTCCGGGGCGACGCCCGAGCGGCCCTGGAGCTCTACCGGTCCGTGTTCGGCGGCGAGATCGCCCTCGTCACCTACGAGGACGCGCACGCCGCGCAGGACCCCGCGGAGGCCGCGCAGATCATGTGGGGCCAGGTCCGGTCCGACGACGGCTTCCAGGTCATGGCCTACGACGTCCCCGTCCGCCTCCCGTACGAGCCGGGCGTCAACCCGGTGTTCGTGTCCGTGCGCGGCACCGACGCCGACGAGATCACCGCGTACTGGACGGGCCTGTCCGCGGGCGCCACGGTCGTGCAGGACCTGGCCCCCGCCGGGTGGTCGCCGCTCTACGGGATGCTCCGGGACCGGTTCGGTGTGGTCTGGGTGCTCGACGTCGTCGCGGAGCACGCCGCGTCCTAGACCCGCTGACCTGCACATCCGCACCAGATCTGTGCACCCACAGACCATCGCGCGTGGCCTGTGGGTGCCACAGTCTCCCCAACCGGCCGGACGAACCGGACAGGCGACGAGGAACGAGGTGGCGTCATGACTGCTCCCGACACGATCGTGCTCATCCACGGCTTCTGGGTCACCCCCCGCTCGTGGGAGGGCTGGAAGGCGCACTACGAGGCCAAGGGGTACACCGTCCACACGCCCGGCTACCCGGGCTTCGAGGTGGAGGTCGAGGCGCTGCGGGCCGACCCGACACCGATCGCGAACCTGACGGTGGAGGCCATCGCGTCCCACCTCGACGAGTTCATCGGCTCGCTGGACACCCCCACGAAGCCGATCCTCATGGGCCACTCGGCGGGCGGGACGTTCCTGCAGCTCATGCTCGACCGCGGGCACGGAAGCGCGGCGGTTGCGCTGAACTCGGCGCCGGTCGAGGGTGTGCTCGTCACCCCGTGGTCGCAGCTCAAGTCGGTGTTCCCCGTCGTGAAGAACCCGGCGAACCACCACCGCGCGGTCGGCCTGTCGTTCGAGGAGTGGACGTACGCGTTCACCAACACGTACACGCCGGAGGAGTCGCAGTACTTCTACGACCGGTACCACATCCCCGCGTCGGGCCGGGTCCTCATCGACTCCGTGCTGGCGAACGTGCAGCCCGGCCACCAGGACGCCTGGGTCGACTTCACGAACCCGAACCGGGCGCCGCTGCTGTTCCTGTCCGGCTCGGAGGACCACATCATGCCGCCGTCGGTGCAGACCTCGAACGCCAAGCACTACAAGGGCGAGGGCACCGTCACCGAGCACGAGACCTACGACGGCCGTCCGCACCTCATGGTCGCCGGTCCCGGCTGGGAGGAGATCGCCGACCGCGCCCTGGAGTGGGCGCTCGCCCACGCCGCGTGGTCGCCGGCCTCCAGCGTGAGCGCACCCTGACGGTGTCGACGCTCACGTTCACGCACGTCGGAGGCCCGACGGCGCTGCTCGAGTTCGAGGGCTGGCGCATCCTGACGGACCCGACGTTCGACGCCCCCGGCCGGACCTACAAGTTCGGCTGGGGGACGTCGTCGCGCAAGACGACCGGTCCGGCGCTGTCGGTGGAGGAGGTCGGTGCGGTCGACGCGGTCCTGCTCAGCCACGACCACCACGCGGACAACCTCGACGACGCCGGCCGCGCGATGCTCGCCGGCGTCCCCACGGTGCTCACCACGGTGCCCGGCGCGCATCGGCTCGGCGCCCCCGCCCGGGGCCTGAGCCCGTGGGAGGTGACGACGCTGACCCACCCCGACCGCCCGACCGTGACCGTCACGGCGACGCCCGGGCGGCACGGGCCTGTCGGCGCCGGGGCGCTCGTCGGGGCGGTCACCGGGTTCAGCCTCACCTGGGAGGGCCAGGAGCACGGCGCGGCGTGGGTGACCGGGGACACGGTGCTGACGTCCGAGGTGCGGCGCATCGGGGAGCGGATCGACGTGGGCACCGTGGTCGTGCACCTCGGCGGCGTCCGGTTCCCCACGACGGGCCCGCTGCGCTACACGATGACCGTCGCCGACGGCCGCGAGCTGTGCCGGGCGCTGCGGCGCACACGGTGCTGCCCGTGCACCACGAGGGGTGGTCGCACTTCCTGGACAGCGCCGCGGCGCTGGAGCGGCCCGAGCTGGCGCCGGACGGGGGTCGCACGGTGTGGGCCGAGCCGGGTGCACCGCAGGTCGTCGAGGTCTAGCCGCGGCACCGAGGACGGCCTGCCCCTCGACGTCTACGAGCAGTACGAGGCGCTCGACTCCTGACGAGTCAGGCGCGGCGTCGCGGCCAGCTGAGCATGACGAAGAGGTCGCGCTCGCCGCGGGGGCCCTCGAGGACCGCCCGGGCCACGGCCGGCTCGCCCGCCTGCTCCGCGGACCACAGCTCGAAGTCGACCACCTGCGACCAGCCCTCGGGCAGGTAGCCGAGGACGGTCGTCCCGTCGACGACCTTGACCACGTCGTGCTCGGTGCGTGCCAGCACGACGGCGAACCCGCGCTCGGACCGGTGCGCGCGCCGCGGCGCGGCGTCCTCGACGAACCCCCGCACGCGCACGGGCACATGACCGCCGCCGGCGGGTACCAGCCGGCCGGGCATCCGGGTCGAGGACGACGGGTCCATGCGCGGAACTTACTCCGGCCGGGCATGTAGAGGAACGCGGGGCGGCTCCGTTCTTCGAGTGACAGTGCCAGTCTGGGCACGACGAAGGAGGAGCAGTCATGGCCAAGTACCTGCTGATCGTGGACTTCCAGAGCGGTCCCGACGAGTCGCCGATGTCGCAGTGGACGGACGACGAGGTCGCCGCTCACCTCGACTACTACGGCCGGCTGAACGCGGAGCTGACCGCCAACGGTGAGCTCGTCGGCGGCGAGGTCCTCACCGGCCCCGACCTGGCCAAGGTCGTGCGGTCGGACGGCGTCACGCCGGTCATCACGGACGGCCCGTTCCAGGAGTTCAAGGAGTGGATCGCGGGCTACCAGATCGTCGACGTGGAGTCCGAGGAGCGCGCGCTGGAGATCGCCGGGCTCGTCTCGGCGGTGCCCGGCCGTGGCGGCGTCCCGACGCAGCAGCCCATCCAGGTGCGCCGGATCATGGACGACGGGCCGTCGGGCGTCGAGGAGATGAACGCGTACCTCGAGACGGCGAGCAACCCACGCTGAACGTCTCGAGCGAGGTCGAGGACCTGTTGCGCGAGCTGGCGCCGCAGGTCCTCGGCACGCTCGCGCGCCGGTGGGGCGACTTCGACGCCGCCGAGGACGCGGTGCAGGAGTCGCTGATCGCGGCGGCACGACACTGGCCGGCCGAGGGCGTCCCGGCGCAGCCGCGCGGGTGGCTGCTGCAGACGGCGTCGCGACGGATGGTCGACCAGTGGCGCAGCGAGACGGCCCGCCGCGACCGGGAGGCGCGGGTCTCGTCGGAGCCGCCGGCCGGGGTCGCGGCGCAGGACGACGACACGCTGACGATCCTGTTCCTGTGCTGCCACCCCGTGCTGACGCCCACGTCGGCCATCGCACTGACCCTGCGGGCGGTCGGCGGGCTGACCACCGCGGAGATCGCCCGCGCGTTCCTCGTGCCCGAGGCGACGATGGCGCAGCGGATCAGCCGCGCCAAGCAGAAGGTCGCGGGCGAGCGCTTCTCGATGCCGTCGCCCGACGAGCACCCGGACCGGCTGCGCAGCGTGCTGCGCGTCCTCTACCTGATGTTCAACGAGGGGTACACCGACCTCACGCGGGCAGACCTGTCCGACGAGGCGATCCGTCTCGCGCGGCACGTCCACGCGGCCGACGACGACGCCGAGGTCGCCGGGCTGCTCGCCCTCCTGCTCCTGACGGACGCCCGCCGACCCGCCCGCACGGACGCGTCCGGCACGCCGGTGACCCTGGCCGACCAGGACCGGAGCCGGTGGGACCACGCCCTGATCGCCGAGGGGACCGCGCTGCTCGACGGTGCGATCGGGCGCGGAGCCGTCGGCGAGTACCAGCTCCAGGCAGCGATCGCGGCGATCCACGACCGTGCGCCCACCGCGGACGCGACGGACTGGCCGCAGATCCTGGCGCTGTACGAGCTGCTGGAGCGGATGACGGGCAGCCCGGTGGTGGCGCTCAACCGGGCGGTCGCCACGGCGATGGTGCACGGGCCGGCAGCAGGGCTCGCGGTCCTGGACGGCGTCGACGGCACGCTCCCCCGCGTCGACCAGCTGCGCGCCCACCTGCACGAGCAGGAGGGCGACCGAGACCGCGCCCTGGCGCACTACCGACGGGCCGCGGGCCGCGCGACGAACGTCGCCGAGCGCCGGTACCTCGACGCACAGGTCGCGCGGCTCGCCGCGGAGTCCGGCGATAGGTTCCCGGCATGACCGAGCACGCCGTGGTGACCGCGCACACCGACGCGGGGATGCTGGCCCTGTGGTGCGTCGCGACGTTCGACGGCATCGACGGCTACGACGCGTGGGCGTCGAGGGTCGAGGACCGCGTCGGCGCTGCGATCTCCGGCGGGGAGCTGGTCCCGGTCAACATCCGCTCGGACGGCGCCTACGGGGTCCGCGTGGCCGTCTCGCCCGACACGCTCACCGAACGGGAGTCCCGCTACACGTTCGTGAGCAGCGAGCCCTACCTGCTGGTCGTGACCGGCGAGGAGGCCGCTCTCAGCGGGATCGAGCACATCGGCTACCCGGCCGACGCAGCGGTACGGGTACCGCTGCCCGCCGGCCGGTACGCGGTGCGCGTCACGGTGCTGGACTGGGATCGCGATCCGGAGTCCGTCGGTCCCGACGGTGAGCCGACGAAGGACGCACTGCCCGACTTCGTCGTCCACATCGCTCCGGAGACGGGCCAGGAGGTCTACCGCGTGCACGAGGAGACCTTCGACCGCGTCGGCTGAGGCCGGCGACGCCCGCTGTCGCCCGTCGCGATGCGGATCCTCCGGGCGACCGGCTGAGGGTCAGCCCAGCAGCGCCTTCATCCGCGTGCGGACCAGCCGGGCCGCACGCTCTGGCGCCAGCCGCGCGAGGACGTCCATGACGGCCGCGTCCTTCCCGACGGTCACCCGGTAGGCGTCCCGCTCGACCGCGTCGAGGATGCGGCGCGCGGCCACCGGCGCCGGCGTCATCAGCTTCTCCAGCCGCCGCGCCGTCGCACCGGCAATCTCGGGCGGGCGCACCCCGGAGTTCTCGACGATGCCGGTGCGGGTCGCTCCGGGGAAGACGACCGTGACCGACACGGACGTGCCGGCCAGCTCGGCGTGCAGCCCTTCGGTGAGGAGCCGCACCGCGGCCTTCGACGCGCCGTAGGCGGTCTGCCCGGGCACCGGCAGGAACGCGCCCATGCTGGACACGTTGACCAGGTGCGCCCGCGGCCGGGCAACGAGGTGGGGCAGGAACGCCTTCGTCGTGTGCACCGGGCCCCAGAAGTTGACGTCCAGCACGCGCTCGATGTCCGCGTAGGCCAGGTCGAGCAGCGGGACGAACGGCTGGATGATGCCGGCGCAGTTGATCAGGCCGTCGACCTGGCCGTGCTCACGGATGACGACCGCGGGCAGCGCCTCGACGGCCGGTCGGTCGGTGACGTCGACGACGTGGACGGACACCCGATCGCCAGCGCCGCCCGCACGCGCCACCGTCTCCTCCAGGTGCTCCGCCGTCCGGCTGACCGCCGCGACCCGGGCCCCGCGCGCGAGCAGCCCGAGCACCAGCTCGCGACCGATGCCGTCGCCAGCACCCGTCACGACGACGGTCGTGCCTGTCACCTTCATCGCCGGCGCCCCCTGCCGATCTGCTGCGACGAAGGTACTGCCGCGAGAACACCATGAGTCGCGGAATGGGCGTCCATTCCGCGACTCATGGTGTTCTCGACCCCAGGGGGGCTCGCTACGTCAGTCGGTCACTTCGGCAGCCAGAGCGCCAGGACGTTCGGCGGCTCCCAGCCCGTGAGCGACGTGTGCGACTGGCGGCACGTGTACTGCTTGCCGGCGTACGTCACGACGTCACCACCCTTGTACGCCTTGTTCGGCGCCCACGTCCCGCTCGGTGTCGTCGGGGTTGGCGTGGGGGTCAGCGTCGGGGTGACCGTCGGGGTCGGAGTGCTCGTCGGCGTCGGGGTTGGCGTCGGGAAGCTCCCCCCGATCAGCGACCGCACGCTGTCGCCGAACGTCCAGCCCTTCGACCCGTCCCAGTTGATCGACCACGTCATGAGCCCCTTGGGCGCCCCGCCGAGCTGCGACCACGCCTGGGAGACGAGCGCCGGGCTCATGTACCCGCCGCCCGCACCGACCTGGGCGGGAAGGCCCGGGACCTGCTTGTCGAACGGCACCCGGATCGTCGTGCCCTGCACGGTCAGGCCCGCGTCGAGGCACCGGGTCTGCGCGACGAAGCCCGCGACCGTGCCGGCGGCGTAGGAGTTGCCCGCGCAGTCGTACATGGAGCCGTTGTAGTACTGCATGTTCAGCCACCAGAGGCGGCCGTTGTCGGCGTACTTCTTGATGATCGGCAGGTAGGAGCCCCAGATCGACCCGTAGACCACCGAGCCGCCGGTCACATAGGCGGTCTCGGGCGCCATGGTCAGGCCGAACCCGGCGGGCATCGCCGCGAGGACCCCGTCGATGATCCGCACGAGGTTGGCCTGCGACGTCGACAGCGTGCCGATGCTGCCGGAGCCCGTGAGCCCGGCCTCGATGTCGATGTCGATGCCGTCGAAGTTGTTGGCCTTGAGGATGGGCACGATGGTCGCGACGAACCTGTCGGCGACGGCCGCCGACGACAGGTCGATGCTGGCGTTGGCCCCGCCGATGGACATGAGGATCGTGTGCCCCTGGGCCTTCGCGGCACAGACCTGGGCGGGCGTCGGGACGTCGACGCCGGTGTCCATGCCGTCCGACCACTTCACGGTGCCGTCGGGGAGGATCACGGGGAACGCGGCCATCAGCACGTTGTAGCCGTGCTGCGCCTGGCGGGCGTCGTCGATCGGGATGTAGCCGAGGCCGGGATGGACGCTGGAGTTGTCCCAGCTCTCCCAGTAGCCCTGCAGGACCTTGCCGGTCGGGCGGGACTTCTGGGCACAGGTGTCGGCGGCGCTGGCCGCGGACGCGTTGACCGTCAGGCCGACGGTGGCGACGAGGCCGGTGGCGACCACCGCTGAGAGCACAGCGGTGGCGAGGCGGCGTGGATGGACGTATCGAGGCATGGCGAACCCTCCGGGAGCGAACGGACGGACGAGGCCGGCACCCGACCGTCACGAGGAAGGGTGCCGCGGGCGAGCACAGCGACGTCGTTGTCGCGGTGCTGGGTCGTCCGGGAGGGCGGACGACCTGCGGATGACCGTATTGCCCGAGAGCGGGTGAATGGAAGGGGTCCTAACAAAACGGCCTCGCCTACCCTGGACGCGGACCCGACGTCGCGCTCCGCGCACGGCATCGCGTCCGGGGTGCGGTCCGGCGACCAGTCCGCCATCGTGACTTTCAGTGGCTCCACGCCACGCCGCCCCACGACAGGAGCCGCATCCGTGTCCACGACTTCTCCCTCGACGTCCGGCTGGACGACCTTCTGGAACCGGGGCGGGTGGTGGCGGGCGGTGCTCGTCGCCGTCGTGTACCTGGCCCTCTACCTGGCCGGCGGTCAGCTCGTCGGCGCCCTGTTCGGTGACCAGGTCGACTCCGACGACCTCTTCGCGACGCCCCAGAGCGTGTTCTTCGGGCTGTTCCTGCCGCTCGCCATCGGCGCCGTGGTGCTCATCGCGTTCGTCGCGTCCCTGCACTGGTTCCCGGCGCTCTTCGCCCGTCAGCCGATCGGCGGCAGGTGGTGGATGTGGCTCGCGCCGGTCGCGGTGGTCGCCGCGATCGTGCTGCGGCTGCTCGGGATCGACTACGCGTCGTACGCCGCGGGGGTCGTGGCGGTCACGTTCGTCTCCGGCCTGCTCGTGGGCTTCGTCGAGGAGATCCTCACGCGCGGCATCGCGGTGAAGATGCTGCGTGACGCAGGGAAGTCCGAGTGGGTGGTGATGGTGGTCTCGTCGCTGATCTTCGGCCTGCTGCACGCCTCGAACATCCTGGGCGGCCAGGAGATCCTCACCGTCGCGCTGACCGTCGTGTTCGCCTTCGGGTTCGGCATCTGCATGTACCTGACGCTGCGGGTGACGGGGAACCTGATCTGGCCGATGCTCATCCACGGGCTGTACGACCCGACGCTCTTCCTCGCGACGGGCGGGATCGACGAGGTCCACTCGGGCCCGCAGAGCGAGCTCCTCACGCTGGCCCAGCCGGCGAACATGGTGTTCATCGTCATCGCGGTCGTCGGGCTGATCTTCGTGCGCGGCCGTGTGAAGCCGGCCCACGAGGGCGTCGTCGCATGATCGTCACCACGGCAGGCCTGGGTCGGACGTACGGGCGCAAGAGGGCGGTCGACGACGTCAGCTTCACCCTGCGACCCGGTCGGCTCACCGGCTTCCTGGGTCCGAACGGGTCGGGCAAGTCCACGACGATGCGCCTGATGCTCGGGCTCGACCGCGGCGACGGCCGCACGGAGTGGGACGGGCAGCAGCTGCGCGACCTGCCGGTGCCCGCCCGCGCGGTCGGGGCACACCTGGACGCCAAGGCGTTCCACCCGAAGCGGACCGTCCGCCGGCACCTGATGATGCACGCGGCGGCGAGCGGCGTCGGTGCCCGTCGGGTCACGGAGGTCCTCGACCTCGTCGGCCTCGGGTCCGTGGCCGACGACTCCCCCGGCGGGTTCTCGCTCGGGATGGCCCAGCGGGTGGGTCTGGCGACGGCGATCCTCGCCGAGCCGGACGTCCTGATGCTCGACGAGCCGTCGAACGGTCTGGACCCGCAGTCGATCCAGTGGCTGCGCGAGTTCCTGCGCGCGTACGCCCACGCCGGCCACACGGTCTTCGTGTCCAGCCACCTGCTGCCGGAGATGCAGCTCATGGCCGACCACGTGGTGGTCATCGGCCGGGGCACCGTCCTGGCCGACCAGTCCGTGGCCGACTTCGTCGACCGCAGCACGTCGGGCCAGGTCTTCGTGCGGGTGGCGGACACCGCGGCCGTGCTGGGCGCCGCCACCCGGGCCGGCCTCGCGGCGGTGTCCGAGGGACCGGACGGGGTGGTGGTGACGGGGGCGTCGACCGAGCAGGTCGGGCTGCTGGTGCACGAGACCGGGCAGCCGGTCCGCGAGCTGGTCGCCCGGAACGCCTCCCTCGAGCAGGCGTTCATCGACCTGACCCGTGACGCGCAGGAGTACACCGGCGGGGAGGTCGCCTGATGGAGGCCATGCGCCGGGCGCTGCTCTTCGAGGTCCGACGGGTGACGTCCGTGTGGTCCACCTGGATCCTGCTGGGTCTGATCTTCGTGGTCGGGCTCGCGACGAGCCTGAACCTGCTGCGGGGCGAGACCTCCGCCGCCGACTTCCCGCTCGGTGCCGTGAACCACCTCACCGCCGGGGGCGTGCTCGCGGCGGCCGTCGGGGCGTCCGCGATCGGGGCGGAGCTGCGCTGGAACACCCTGCGCGCGCTCTACACGGCCTTCCCCCGCCGCACGGACATCGTGCTGGCCAAGGTCGGCGTCGTCGTCGGGCTCCTCGTCGCGCTGAGCATCGTCTGCACCGTCGTGGACACCGTCGTGACCAGCGTGGCGGCCGGCGGCACGGGCTTCGGCGGCGAGTGGTTCGGGCTCGGCACGCGCTCCGCCCTCGTGCTCGTGTGCTGGGGGGTCATCGGCTTCTCGGTCGCCGCGCTCACCCGCAGCCAGGTCGCGGGGTTCCTGGTGCCGGTGGCCGTGGCGTACATCGTCGAGATCGGGCTCCTGTCGATCTTCCCGTCGGACACGCTCGCGTCCCTGCTGCCGTTCATCAACGCGTCCGAGGCGACCTCCGTGGGCGTCCCGGCCGTCGAGGCGTTCGAGCGTGCCGCCGTGTTCGGCGGGTGGGCCGTCGTCCTGCTCGTCGCCGCCGTCGTGGTCCTGCGCCGACGGGATGCCTGACCGGGTGGTTGCCTTCTTCGTCGTGAAACGATAGTTTTCTATCGTTAATCAATAGATCGCGACGAAGGAGCACCACCATGGGCCGACTGGCCATCCTCGCCCTGCGGGCGGTGATCGCGCTGATGTTCGCCAGCCTGCTGGTGGTGCAGGGCATGGTCATCCCCGCGATCGGACGCGACATCGACGACGGTGGCACCGAGGTCGCTCACCTGCGCTGGCCCGTCGTGGTCATCCTGCTCCTGGGCGTGCTGGCCGTGCAGGTCGCGCTCGTGTGCATCTGGCAGCTGCTCACGATGGTGCGTCGGGACACCGTCTTCAGCGCCGCCGCGTTCCGGTACGTCGACGTCGTCATCGGTGCGGCCGTGGGGGCGACCCTGCTCGCGATGGTCCTGTCGTTCGTGCTGGCACCGGGCGAGGCGGTCGCACCCGGCATCGTCCTGCTCATCGTGATCGGCGGCATGGGCACCGCCGGCATCGCGCTGCTGGTGCTCGTGCTGCGGGTGCTGCTGGCCAAGGCGGTCACCCTCGACTCCACGGCGACCACCCTGCGTGCCGAGCTCGACGAGGTGATCTGATGCCGATCGTCGTCGACGTCGACGTCATGCTCGCCCGCCGCAAGATGTCCGTCGGAGAGCTCGCCGACCGCGTCGGCATCACCCCCGCCAACCTCGCGGTGCTGAAGAACGGGCGCGCCAAGGCGGTCCGCTTCACCACGCTCGAGGCACTGTGCGAGGTGCTGGAGTGCCAGCCGGGCGACCTCCTGCGCCGAGAGGTGTAGCGCCCGCCTATCCGTTTCGCCCCCTTCCTCCACGGGCGTCGCATCCCTACACTCCGGTCGAAGCGCTTCGATGGGGGCGCGACGCTCGACGGAGAGCCGGCCGTCGTGTCGAGCGTGACCATGCGACGAAGGGCACCCCACGTGAAACGACCCCTCTGGACCACGCTGACGGCACTCGCGGCGGCCGCCGCGCTCTCGGCCGGGCTCGCCGGGCCCGCGCAGGCAGGCGACCGCACCCCGAGGTCGGCCGCCCGGGTCGTCGCCGCGATGCAGCCCGGCTGGAACCTGGGCAACACCTTCGACGCCGTCGGGGCCGACGAGACCGCGTGGGGCAACCCGCGCGTCACCCGGCAGCTACTAGACGAGGTGCGGGAGAACGGGTTCCGCAGCGTGCGCATCCCCGTCACGCTCGGCCAGCACGAGGGGCCCGCCCCGGAGTACACGATCGACCCGGCGGTGCTCGACCGCGTCGAGGAGGTCGTCGACTGGGCGCTCGACGAGGACCTGTCCGTCCTGCTCGACCTGCACCACGACTCGTGGATGTGGACCAACGCGATGCCCACCCGGCACGACGAGGTGCTCGCCCAGTTCACGGCGACCTGGGAGCAGCTGGCGGAGCGGTTCCGCGACCACCCGCGCACCCTGCTGTTCGAGAGCATCAACGAGCCGCAGTTCGCCGGGTCGACCGGCGAGGCACAGGAGTACGCGCTGCTCGACGAGCTCAACGCCGCGTTCCACCAGGTCGTGCGCGCGTCGGGCGGACGGAACCTCGACCGGGTCCTGGTGCTGCCCACGCTGCACACCGACTCGGGCCAGGCCCGGCTCGACGAGCTCGTCTCGACCTTCACCGCGCTCGACGACGCCAACCTCGCCGCGACCTTCCACTACTACGGCTACTGGCCGTTCAGCGTGAACGTCGCGGGCGGCACGCGCTTCGACGCGACCGCCCAGCAGGACGCCACGGACGCCTTCGCGCGCGTGCACGCCACCCTGGTCAGCCAGGGCATCCCGGTGATCCTCGGGGAGTACGGGCTGCTCGGGTTCGACCGGCACACCGGCACCATCGAGCAGGGCGAGAAGCTCAAGTTCTTCGAGCACCTGGGCCACCAGGCCCGCACCACGGGCGTCACGACGATGCTCTGGGACAACGGCCAGCACCTCGACCGCACCGCGTTCACATGGCGGGACCCGGAGCTCTTCGCACAGATCTCGTCGAGCTGGAAGAAGCGTTCCGGCACGGCGTCGACCGACCAGGTCTTCGTCCAGCCGGGCGCGGTCACCGACCAGACCGTGACCCTCGACCTCAACGGGACGACGTTCCGGGACCTCTCGCTGGGCACCAAGAAGCTGAAGAAGGGCAAGGACTACCAGCTCTCGGGCAGCACGCTCACCCTGCCCGCGGCCCTGCTGCAGCGGCTGTCCGGCACGGGGGCCTACGGGACGAGCGCCGAGCTGGTGGCGCGGTTCTCGCAGGGTGTCCCGTGGACCATCGAGATCGTCAACGCCGACACCCCGGTGCTCAGCGACGCGACGGGCACCACCGACGCGTTCGCCGTCCCGACGGACTTCCGCGGTGACCGGCTGGCCACCATGGAGGCTCGCTACCTCGACGGCTCGAACGCCGGCCCGCACGGGTGGACGTCGTTCAAGGAGTTCGACGTGACGTTCGCGCCCGACGCCTCTGCGGGCACGATCGTCCTGCGGCCCGCGTTCTTCGCGGAGGTCACCGACGGCTCCCCCGTGGTGCTCACGTTCCACTTCTGGAGCGGACGGACGGCCGCGTACACCGTGGTGCGGACCGGGACGGCCGTCTCCGGCACGGTCGGCTGACCACCCGGCAGCCCGGTGCGTCCCTGCTTCCGCGGGTACGCACCGGGCTGCTAGGTTCCGCCGATGCCCCTCCGGACGAACCGCGCATTCCTGACGGCCCTCGGCCTGGCTCTCGTCCTGTGGTTCGGCACCGCCGTCGTGCACGCGGCGTGGACCCGCGCCGGAGCAGCACCCGGACTGGTCGGGCTGGTCGTCCCCATGACGCCCGCGGTGTCGCTGGTCCGCGGCGCCGGGAGCGCCGGGGGTGCGGGCGTCCTGGCCGTGATCGCGCTCCTCGCGGCCCTCGCCGGGCTCGTCCTGCCCGCGCTGCGTGCGACCCGGACCGGCGCCGCTCCGCGCGTGCTCGCGGTGTGGTTCGCCGTGATCGTCGCGGGCTGGACCGCCGCGGTCGTGTGGACGCTCGCCGTCGCCGCACCGATGGTCCGGTACGGCCTGCTGGACCTGCTCGCGTTCGGGTACGGCGAGGCCGCGCGGGCCGGGTGCGCGTGGGGCGTGTCGTACGGGTGGGTCGTCGGCCTGGTCACCATCGCGGTCGCCCGGCGCGGCACCGAGCCGCCGACCCTGCGTCGCCCGTCCGGCACGGTCGTCGCCGCGGCCACCGCCGGGGTCGTCGCGGCGATCGGCTGGCTGGTGGTCGCCGCCGCGCACGTGAGCGTCGACGAGACGGTGGACCGGTACGTGACCACCGCGCGCTCGCAGTTCGCGCTGGCCGTGCGGGAGGCCGCCGACTGGGTGCTCCCCGTGACCACGGCCCGCGGCGCCCCCTCCGCGGTGGTGCTGCTCGGCGGCGTCCTCGTCGGCGTCGTCGTCGGGACGCTGACCTGGCTCGCCGCCCGCAGCACGCTGCTGCAGGGCGGACGGCTCGTCCTGTTCCTCGGGGTGTGGGCGGCCGCGATCGTCGGCGCCGTCGTCGGCGGCCTGCCGACGGTCCTGGCCTCGACCGGGCTGGACCCCGACGGCGACGGCTGGTGGGTGATCGGTCAGACGCAGCTGTACGGGGTCAGCGACGGCGGTGCGTCCGGTGCGCTGTACGGCTGGGTCCCCGCCCTGCTCGTCGTCGGCATCCTGACCCTCGCCCAGCGCCGCGCCGCACACCTCGCCGCACCGGCGCCCGATCCCGAGCCCGTCCCCGTCTGACCGTGCGCGCCGCCGAGTACGCCCGGTTCGGCCCACCCGACGTCCTGGAGGTCGTCGAGCGGCCCCGGCCGACGCCGCGCGCCGGCGAGGTGCTGGTCCGGGTCCACGCGACCACCGTGACCACCGCCGAGTGCCACATGCGGCGCGGGCGACCGCTCTGGGGCCGCGTGATCCTCGGCTTCCGCCGGCCCCGACGCCGGATGCGCCGGCTCGGGCTGGAGTTCGCGGGCGAGGTGGTGGAGGTCGGGTCGGACGTCACGCGGTGCGCGCCCGGTGACGAGATCTTCGGGTTCACCGGCTTCCGGCTGGGCGCCGCTGCCGAATACCTGTGCCTGCCGCAGTCGGCCTCGTTCGCGCCCAAGCCTGCCGGGGTCCCGTTCGCGCGGGCCGCCGCCGCTGTCGACGGGTCCACGACGGCGCTCTTCTTCCTGGAGGGCAAGGCCCGGGTGCGCGCGGGCCAGCGGGTCCTCGTCCTCGGCGCCTCCGGCAGCGTCGGCTCGTTCGCCGTGCAGCTCGCCCACCGGTTCGGCGCGGACGTCACCGGGGTGTGCAGCGGTCGGAACGCCGACCTCGTGCGGACGCTCGGCGCGGACCGCGTCATCGACTACACGCAGACGGACTTCACGACGACCGGCGAGCGGTACGACGTCGTCTTCGACACCGTGGGCCGCAGCTCGTTCGCGCGGTCGCGGGGGTCGCTCACCGAGCACGGCTGCTACATGTCGACGGCGACCGGGCCGCTCAGCACGGTCCTCGCGCTGGCCACCCGCCTCGGGCGCGGACGGCGGGTGCTGTCGGGCATGTCGGTGGAGAAGAACGCGTCGCTGACGTTCGTGGCCGGGCTGCTCGCCGACGACGCCCTGGAGGTCGTCATCGACCGCGCGGTCCCGCTGGCCGACATCGTGGCGGCCCACGAGTACGTGGAGAGCGGGCGCAAGCGCGGGAACGTCGTCGTCGAGGTCCGACCGGACACCCGCTGACGTTTCCGATACTTTCGGGCAGAAAGCCTAAACGCTTCGCTCCCTCGTCAGGGTGTTCCCCGCGCGCACATAGCGCTGCACACTGGCGTCGATAACGTTATCGACGCCGCGCTTCCGCCTGTGCGTCGATACGGCGTCGGTGCCCCCCGAGGGCTGCCCACGCAGCTCCCCACGCACAAAGGAGTGCAGGATGTTCGAAAGTATCGCTCTCACGCGCGGTGCGCCCGGCAAGCGGCGCCCGTTCCGCGCGCTGGTGGCCTTCGTCGCCGCCGGCGCGATGGTCGCCGTCAGCCTCGCTGTCGCCACCTCCGCCAGTGCCATCTCGACCAACGGGACCGGCACCAACAACGGGTACTTCTACTCGTTCTGGACCGACAGCCAGGGAACCGTCTCCATGGACATGGGCTCCGGCGGCCAGTACTCCACGCAGTGGAGCAACACCGGCAACTTCGTGGCCGGCAAGGGGTGGCAGACCGGCGGGCGCAAGACCGTCAACTACTCCGGCAGCTTCAACCCGTCCGGCAACGCGTACCTGACGCTCTACGGGTGGACCACCAGCCCGCTCGTCGAGTACTACATCGTCGACAACTGGGGCACCTACCGGCCCACCGGAACCTTCATGGGCACCGTGAACAGCGACGGCGGCACGTACGACATCTACCGCACCCAGCGCGTGAACAAGCCCTCCATCGAGGGCGACAACTCCACGTTCTACCAGTACTGGAGCGTGCGGCAGTCGAAGAAGACCGGCGGCACCATCACCTCCGGCAACCACTTCGACGCGTGGGCCAGCAAGGGCATGAACCTCGGCAACCACAACTACATGATCATGGCGACCGAGGGCTACCAGAGCTCCGGCAACTCGAACATCACTGTGAGCGAGGGCTCCAGCAACGGCGGCGGCGGCCAGACCACCACGCCTCCCCCCACGGGCGGCGGCGGCAACACCGGTGGCTGCTCCATCACCGCCACCCGCGCCGACGAGTGGTCCGACCGGTTCAACGTGAACTACACCGTCAGCGGCGCCAGCTCCTGGACCGCGACCCTCAACCTCAACGGCAGCCAGACCATCCAGAACAGCTGGAACGCGAGCGTCAGCGGCCGCACGGTCACCTCGACCGGCTCCAACACGTTCGGCGTCACCATCATGAAGAACGGCAACAACACGACCCCGTCAGCCACGTGCGGGACGTCAGGAGGCGGAGGCTCGACGCCCACGCCGACCCCGACGACCTCCACACCGCCGCCCTCGTCGAGCTGCTCCGCCGGCTACGTCGGGCTCACGTTCGACGACGGCCCGAACACCGGCACCACCAACCAGCTCATCTCCACGCTGCGCAACGCGGGCGCCACGGCGACCGTCTTCCCGACCGGCTCCAACGCCCAGTCGAACGCATCGCTCATGCAGGCGTACAAGAACGCCGGCCTGCAGATCGGCAACCACAGCTGGGACCACCCGCACCTGGTGAACATGAGCCAGTCGGACATCCAGTCGCAGCTGTCCCGGACGCAGACCGCGATCCAGCAGACCGCCGGGGTCACCCCGACGCTCTTCCGGCCGCCGTACGGCGAGACCAACCAGACCCTCAAGACCGTCGAGTCCTCGCTCGGCCTGCGCGAGATCATCTGGGACGTCGACTCGAACGACTGGAACAACGCCAGTGCCGACGCGATCCGGCAGGCGGCCGCGCGGCTGACCAACGGCCAGATCATCCTCATGCACGACTGGCCGGCGGCGACCCAGCAGGCGCTGCCGAACATCCTGAACGACCTGAAGTCGCGCAACCTGTGCACGGGGCACATCTCGACCAGCACGGGTCGCGCCGTCGCACCGTCCAGCTCCGGTGGGGGCGGGTCGACCACCCCGCCGCCCTCGAGCGGCTCGTGCAGCGTGACCGCGACCCGGGCGGAAGAGTGGTCCGACCGGTTCAACGTGAGCTACACGGTCAGCGGTGCCAGCAGCTGGACGGTCACGCTCGGGCTCAACGGGAGCCAGAGCGTGCAGAACAGCTGGAACGCGAGCGTCAGCGGCCGGACGGTCACCTCGACCGGGTCGAACACGTTCGGGGTCACCATCCTGAAGAACGGCAACAACACCACGCCGAGCGCCACCTGCGCGCCTCGCTGACGGCGGCGGTCCGGACGGACAGGGCCGGTCCGGACCGCTGAGGGAACGGCAGCCTCCCGCGAGGGGGGCTGCCGTTCTCGTCGTCAGGCCTTGGAGCGGTCCCCGGCGAAGCGCCAGATCGCCGTCACGACGATCGCGCCCACGATGGAGCCGATGATGCCGCTGGGGCGCAGCTCGAGGCCGTCACCGGACAGGAGGCTGGCCAGCAGACCGCCGACGAAGGAGCCGACGAGCCCCGCGATGATCGCCATGGTCCAGTCGATCCGGCCGCGCTTGCGACCGAGGATCAGCTGGGCGAGCGCACCGATGAGCATGCCGAACAGGATCAGTCCGAGGATGAGCATGGGCCGAGACTAGGGCCACGGGGACCTTTCGGGCAGTCCTTCCGGATCGGCGAGTTCGACCTACGACGCGGCCTCGACCAGCACCGCGATCCCGTCGAGCAGGCGGGCGAGCCCGAACTCGAACGCCCGGCGGGGGTCGTAGGCCGCCTGCTGCGCCTCACCGGCGACGGGTCCGACGCGGGTGACCGTGGGGAACCGCTCCGGGTCGTACACCTGGTCGAGGATCGGAGCGGTGGCCTCCCACCACTCGGTCTCGGTGATCCCGGTGGCGTCCTCGGCGGCGACCTGGTCGACGACCCCCCGTGCGGTCCCCGCGACGAACCCCTCGATGAGCGTGAACACGGCGTCCATCGCGACCTCGTCGAGACCCGTGCCGTCGATCGCCTGGAGCCCGAGCTCGTACTTGGTGAGCACCCCCGGGCCCAGGGGTGGACGGCCGGACGCGGCGACCTGCAGGAGCCACGGGTGCCGCTCGTAGAGGGACCAGTTCGCTCGCGCCACAGCCTCGAGCCGAGCCCGCCACCCGTCGGTGCCGGGGGTGTACAGGGACGCGAACTCGCCGAGCGCGCTGTCGACCATGAGGTCCAGCAGCTCGGCCTTGGCCGGGACGTACGTGTAGAGGGTCATCGCGCCGACGCCGAGGTCGGTGGCGAGGCGTCGCATGGAGAGCGCGGCGAGGCCCTCGGCGTCCGCGAGCGCGATCGCGGCGTCCACCACGCGGTCGACGGAGAGCCCCGCCTCGGCACCGCGGCCGCGGGGGGCCGGCTCCACCAGCCGCCACAGCAGGGACAGGCTGCGGGCCGGGTCGCCGGTGCCGGTGATCTCCGTCATGACGCTCATCCTCCCCCCGTCGGGAACAACCGGGTGACCCTCTGCGTTCTTGTCGTACACTGTACGACTAGCCCTCGGGAGGACGCATGGCGATCAGGACGACAGGACTCACCCGCAGGTACGGCGAGACCACGGTGCTCGACGGCCTGGACCTCACCGTGGAGGCCGGCACGGTGCACGGGCTGCTCGGCCCCAACGGCGCCGGCAAGACGACGACCGTCCGGATCCTCTCCACGCTGCTGGACCCGCACGGGGGCACCGCGACCGTCGCCGGGTTCGACGTCGTCCGCGAGGCCGCGCAGGTCCGTCGGCACGTCGGGCTCGTCGGGCAGCACGCGGCCGTCGACGAGATCCTGGGCGGCCGGGACAACCTCGTGATGTTCGGCCGGCTGTCCCACCTGGGCACCCGGCAGGCACGACGGCGGGCCGACGAGCTGCTCGAGCGGTTCGACCTCGTCGACGCGGCCGAGCGACCGGTGTCCACCTACTCCGGCGGCATGCGGCGGCGCCTCGACCTCGCTGCCGGCCTGGTGCTGGACCCCACCGTGCTGCTGCTCGACGAGCCGACCACCGGCCTGGACCCCGGCGGCCGGCGCGAGGTGTGGCAGGCGGTCCGTGCGCTCGTTGCGGGCGGCACCGCGGTGCTGCTGACCACGCAGTACCTGGAGGAGGTGGACCAGCTGGCCTCGCAGGTGACGGTGCTGAACCACGGGCGGGTCGTCGCCGAGGGCACGCCCGACGCGCTCAAGGCGTCCATCGGGCAGGACCGGCTCGACGTCGTCGTCCGCGACGAGGCCTCCCTGGCGGCTGCGCAGTCAGCCCTGCAGGCCGTCGCCGGGGACGCGGAGATCGACCTCGACGGCCGCCGCGTGACCGCCACCGTCACCGACCGCGTCGCGGCACTCACCTACGTCGTCCGGACGCTCGACGACGCCGGGATCGTCGTCGACGACGTCATCCTGCGCCGGCCGACGCTCGACGAAGTGTTCCTGCACCTGACCGGCTCGACGAAGGAGGCCTCATGACCTGGGCCCTGCGTGACTCCTGGACCGTGACCCTGCGCGACCTCGGGCACTGGCGGCGCCAGCCGTGGGACCTGCTCATCGGCCTCGCGTTCCCGATCCTGCTGCTCCTCATGTTCGGCTTCCTGCTCGGCGGCGCGATCGACGTCCCCGGCGGCTACATCGAGTTCCTGTTCCCCGGCATGCTCGCCGTGACCATGGCGTTCGGGCTGGAGAGCACCATGACCTACGTGTCGCAGGACGTGCAGCGCGGCGTGACCGACCGGTTCCGGTCGCTGCCGATGTCCCGCATCGCCGTGCTGCTGGGCCGGGCGACCGCGGACATGCTCGCCAGCGTCGTCGGCCTCGCGGTGCTGCTCGTCGCCGGGCTGGTGATCGGGTGGCGGGTCCACGAGGGCCTCGGGAACGCGCTGGCCGGGGTGGCGCTGCTGCTGCTCCTGCGGTTCGCGTTCCTGTGGGTCGGCATCTACCTCGGGCTGCTGTTCCGCGGGCAGGGCGGCGTGATGGCCGTCCAGATCCTGGTGTGGCCGTTCGTCTTCCTGTCGAACGCGTTCGTGCCGATCTCGACCATGCCGGGCTGGCTGCAGACGCTCTCCGCCTGGAACCCGGTCACCGCGACCGTTGCCGCGACGCGCGAGCTGTTCGGCAACCCGACCGTGGCGGGCAGCGGCTGGGCGTCGGAGAACGTGGTGCTGCTGGCGGTCGTGTGGCCGGTCGTGCTGTCGGTGGTCTTTGCGACACTTGCGGTTCGGCGCTGGGCGCGGCTGGGCCGATGACGACTTCCAAGGAGACCTCTGTGCACGACGCGATCCGGATCCGTGGTGGTCGGGAGAACAACCTCAAGGGCGTCGACGTCGACGTGCCCAAGCGCCAGATCACCGTGTTCACGGGGGTGTCCGGCTCGGGCAAGTCGTCGTTGGCGTTCGACACGATCGCGGCCGAGAGCCAGCGCCTGCTGAACGAGACGCACTCCGCGTTCATCCAGAACTTCCTGCCGCAGTCGCCGCAGCCGGAGGCCGACGAGCTCACCGGGCTGACCGCATCGATCGTCGTGGACCAGCAGCCGATGGGCGGGTCGTCGCGCTCGACCGTCGGCACCGCGACCGACACCTACGCCGGGATGCGGCGGGTGTGGTCGCGGATGGGCGTGCCCAACCTGGGCACCCCCATCGCGTTCTCGTTCAACGACCCCCGGGGCATGTGTCCCGACTGCGAGGGCATCGGGAACGTCGCGGCCATCGACGAGGACGCCCTCGTCGACCCCTCGAAGTCACTGCTGGAGGGCGCGATCGACTTCCCGAACTTCCAGGTCGACTCCTGGTACTGGAAGGTCTACGCCGAGAGCGGGTTCTACCCGGCCGACCAGCCGGTGGGGTCGTTCACGCCCGAGCAGCGCCGGATGCTGCTCTACGGTCCCGACGAGGCGCCGAAGAAGGGCACCAAGATCGCGGTCTCCGGGATGTCGCTCACGTACGAGGCGCTCGTCCCCAAGCTGAAGCGGCTCGTCCTGACCAAGAACCCGGAGCAGCTGCAGCCGCACGCGCGGGCCGCGGTCGAGCGGATCTCGACCCGCGGCCCGTGCCCGGCGTGCGGCGGCACTCGGCTCAACGAGGCCGCGCGCACCTCCCTGGTGGGCGGCCGGTCCATCGCCGAGTGCGCGGACCTGCAGGTCAGCGACCTCGCGCCCTTCATCCGCGGGCTCGACTCCCCCGAGCACCGGCCCATGCTCGACGACCTGGCGGACCGGCTCGACGCCCTGGTGCACATCGGTCTCGGCTACCTCTCGCTCAGCCGCGAGTCCACGAGTCTGTCGGGCGGGGAGTCGCAGCGGGTCAAGATGGTCCGGCACCTGGGCTCGGCGCTGACCGACGTCACCTACGTGTTCGACGAGCCGTCCGTCGGGCTGCACCCGCACGACGTGCACCGCATGAACGAGCTCCTGGTCGCGCTGCGGGCCAAGGGCAACACGGTCCTGGTGGTCGAGCACAAGCCCGAGGTCATCGAGATCGCCGACCACATCATCGACATGGGTCCAGGTGCGGGCGGTGCCGGCGGCTCCGTGGTGTACGCGGGGGACCTGGCGGGGCTGCGGACCTCCGGCACGCTCACCGGCAACCACCTGACCAGCCACCAGCCGCTGAAGACCGACGTCCGGTCGGCCGACGGCGCGCTGTCCGTGACGGGAGCGACCCTGCACAACCTGCAGGACGTGTCCGTCGACATCCCCCGCGGCGTGCTCACCGTCGTCACCGGCGTGGCGGGCTCCGGGAAGAGCTCGCTGATCCGCGGGGTGCTGCCCAAGCGGTTCCCGGACGTCGTCGTGGTCGACCAGGCCACCACGCGCGGCTCGCGCCGGTCCAACTCGGCCACCTACACGGGCATGCTCGACACCATCCGCAAGCTGTTCGCCAAGGCCAACGGCGTCAAGCCCGCCCTGTTCAGCGCCAACTCCGAGGGCGCCTGCCCCGAGTGCGGCGGGCTCGGCATCATCTACACCGACCTGGGCAACTTCGAGCCGATGAAGTCCACGTGCGAGCTGTGCGGCGGGCGCCGGTACACCGACCAGGTGCTCGGTTACACCCTGCGCGGGCAGTCGATCGCGGACGTGCTGGAGATGTCCGTGGTGGAGGCTCGGGAGTTCTTCGTCGACCGCACGGAGAAGGCGCTCGCCTCGACCCTCGCCGCCATGGACGACGTCGGCATCGGCTACCTGACCCTCGGCCAGCCGCTGTCCACCCTGTCCGGCGGCGAGCGCCAGCGGCTCAAGCTGGCCATCGAGCTGGCCTCCCCCGCCGACGTCTACGTCCTGGACGAGCCGACGACCGGCCTGCACATGTCCGACGTCGACCGGCTGATCGGGCTCATCGACCGGTTCGTGGACGCCGGCTCCACGGTCATCGTCATCGAGCACAACCTCGACGTGATCTCCCGCGCCGACCACGTGCTCGACCTCGGACCCGGCGCGGGTGCCGACGGCGGGCGCGTGGTCTTCGCCGGCCCCCCGGCCGACCTGGTGGGCGTGCAGGACTCCCTCACCGGCGAGCACCTGGCGCGCCGGCACGGGATCCCACGCTAGGCGCCGGTCAGCTCACGTCGCGGCGGCGGAACACGAGCAGGGCGACGCCTGCGACGACCGCCGCCAGGACGCCCAGGTAGATCCCGCCGTGCGTCTGCGAGACGACGTGGGAGGCCCCGACGCACGACGACCCGGCCGCCGTCGTCGAGCACTCGGTGAGGTAGTACGTGGCCGAGCCCTGGACCCAGGCGGTCACGTTGGTGACCAGCGTCCACGGCTGCAGCTCCTCCACCTGGTGGGAGAGGATCACCTCCACGAGCACGAGCCAGCCCAGGACGACCCCGAGCACGGCGGCGGTGTGCCGTGCCAGGAAGCCGAGCGCCGCACCGATCACGGCGACCACCGGGGCAAGGGCGACGATGCGCAGCGCGACGTCGACGGGCGAGCTCAGCTCGGACGGCGCCCCGGCGTCCATCGTGTCGAAGTACCGGTAGGAGAGCCACGAGACGCCGAGCACGATCCCCACGCCGACGGCGGTCACCGGGATCAGCCACAGCCCGGCGGCGAGCACCTTGCTCAGGTAGACGCGCACCCTGCGGGGCGCGAACGTCAGCCAGTTACCGATCGAGCCGGTGGAGAACTCGGCGGACACGAAGCTCCCGGCGAGCAGGAGGGACGCCAGCACGAACACGACCGAGATCGACGTGAGCAGGCTGGAGGTGTCCCGGTCGAAGGACGGCGCCCCACCCAGCCAGTTCTCCAGCTTCGGCTCCATCTGGTCGCAGGCCCAGTCGACGGCCGCGGGGTCCTCGGCGACCTCCTTCTCGGCCGCCTCGCCCTCCTCGCAGTCGGCGATCCACTGCTCGCCGTCCTCCTCGAAGTCGTCGACCGCCTGCTCGTAGTAGGCCTGCGCCTGGTCGACCTCCGCCTGCGACGGCGGAGCGGCGGCCTCCCACGACGCGAACGCCGCGATGCAGCAGATCGCCAGGACGCCCGCGACCCCGAGCCGGATCAGCGTGCGCGACGCGAACCGGTCGAGCTCGACCCGCAGAAGCCGGCTCATGACGCGTCCTCGGCGTGGTGGGCGGGCCGGTGCTCGCCGGCGGGTGGTGGCGCGTGCGTCCCGGGTCCTCGACCGGCGGTGAGCTCGAGGAAGACCGACTCGAGGTCGACGCGGACGGGCACCAGCTCGTCGACGAACAGCCGCTGCGCCGCGAGCGCCTCGGTGATGCTCGCCGGGGCCACCCCACCGTCGACCAGGAGGTACCGCCCCTCGGTCCGCACGGTCCAGCCCTGTGCACCGAGCACCTGCTGCGCGCGCGGCACGTCGGCGATCCCCACCCGCACGGTGCCGGCCGCGCCCGCACCGATGAGGTCGGCGACGCTGCCGCTCGCGATGAGCTCGCCGCGGGCGATGATCGAGACGGTGTCCGCCACCTGCTCGACCTCGGCCAGGATGTGGCTGGACACCAGGACCGTCTTGCCGCGGTCGGCGAGCCCGCGCATGGTGCCGCGGATCTCGCGGATGCCCGCGGGGTCCAGGCCGTTCGTCGGCTCGTCGAAGATGAGCAGGTCCGGGTCCTTGAGCAGGGTCGCGGCGATGGCGAGCCGCTGCTTCATGCCGAGTGAGTAGCCCTTGTAGCGGTCGCCTGCCCGGTCCAGGAGCCCGACGTCGGACAGCACCACGTCGACCAGTGAGGTGGGTGCGTCGATCGCCCGCGCGAGCATCGTGAGGTTCTTGCGGCCGGAGAAGCTGGGGAAGAACTTCGGCTGCTCGACGATCGCACCGACGCGCCCGATGACCACCGGCAGCCGCTCCGGCACCGTCTGGCCGAACACCGTCATCGTCCCGGAGTCCGCGCGGATCAGGCCCAGCAGCATCCGGATCGTCGTCGTCTTGCCCGCGCCGTTGGGGCCGAGGAACCCGTGCACGCCACCGACGGGGACGTCGAGGTCGAGCCCGCCGACGGCCACCGCCCGCTGCCCGCGCCGGTTGCGGTACGTCTTGCGCAGACCGCGGGTCGAGATGGCCAGGTCCGTCGACACGTCGTTGTGTCCCTTCGACGAGCGGGCGAGCGGAACGAGCCGAGCGCCCGATCGCGTGCACCGTACCGGCTCACGTCCGGGTCGCGTGCTCGTTCCACCCATGTCACGTGCGTCAGGGGAGCAGCACCACCTTCCCCGCGACCGTGTGGGACTCCGCGAGAGCCAGCGCACGGCCGGCCTCGGTGAGCGGGAGCCGTGCGGCGACCTGTGCGGTGAGCGTGCCGGCGGCGAGGCGGTCGAGCACCTGCGTCAGGTCCTCGCGCAGACGCCGGTGGAACCGCGCGGGGCGTCGGCGTCCGGCCCAGAAGTTGTAGAAGTGCGCGCGTCGGCCGTTCGGCAGGACGTTCCAGAGCAGCAGGCGTCCGACGAGCCCGAGGACGGGGAGCTGCGACCTGCCGGCGTCGTCCTTCGTCGACGCGGTGCCGTAGGAGACGAGCGTGCCGCCGCGACGCAGCAGTCGCCAGGAGTCCACGATGCCGGGACCGCCGACGTGGTCGAACACCGCGTCGACACCGTCGGGTGCCAGTACGCGCAGCCGGTCGGCCAGGTCCGGGGCGCGGTAGTCGACGGGCGTCGCACCGAGGCTCCGGACGTGGTCGTGGTGGCGGGAGGAGGCGGTGCCGATGACCGTGACGCCGGCGTCGGCCGCCAGCTGGACGAGCGTGGAGCCGACGCCGCCGTTCGCGCCGAGCACCACGATCGTCTGACCGCGCCGCACCCTCGCGATGCGGTGCAGCATCTGCCACGCGGTGATCCCGTTGACCACCACCGTCTCGGCTTCGGCGGGATCGACCCCGTCCGGGACCGGGGTGGTGTGGCCGGCGTCGACCAGCACGTGCGTGGCCCAGGCGCCGGTCTTCACGACGGCCGCAACACGCTCGCCCACCCTTGTCCGGTCCAAGCCGTCGCCGGTCTCCTGGATCGTGCCGACGAGGTCGTAGCCCGGCACGAAGGGGAACGGCGGCTGGTCGTAGTACTTGCCGCGACGCATCTGCTGCTCTGCGAACGACACTCCCGTCGCCTCGACCCGGACCAGCACCTGGCCCTTCCCGGGGACGGGGACGTCGCGTTCCTGGACGAGCAGGCCGTCGGGCTCGACCAGGCCGGGCAGGACGATCTCGGTAGCGGTGACGCTCGTGGTCGAGCGGGTGTCGGGGGTGGTCATCGGATCTCCTCAGAGGTGGTCGAGCGGGTGTGGAGCTTCACGAGCAGCGCCGCGGCAGCCGCGACGATGAGGACGAGGAAGACCGGGTGCATGTCCTTGGACAGGCTCGGGGCGCCGTCGGGGCGCAGGATCCAGATCGCGAGCGGCGTCGCGTAGACCGCGGCGAGCGCGGCGCTGTACGGCCGCAGCGAGCGGAGCTCTGGGTGACGCAGGGTTCCGACGAGGACGAGCAGGACCGGTACGACGGCGACCATCGAGAACTGGCCGAGGACGAGCACGGGGACGGCCCACGCGGAGATCAGGACGGAGCGCGGTGTGCGACGGGTGGTGCGGGCGGTCTGGACGGACATGGGACTTCTCCTTCGGGAAAAGAGAGTGACTAGTCACTCACTGAGATGGAACCGCAGCGCGCTGAGCTGGACGGGTGCGGTCAGAGCGGGTGACGGATGCCGGCCGAGACGATGGATGCCCACTCGTCGGCGACGTCGTCGATGCCGGTGGTGACGATCAGGTGGCACAGCTGCCCGTACGCGATGAACCGCTGGACGGCCTGGTCGCTCGCGCCCGACCGGCTCTTGGCCAGCCGGACGACCGACGCCATGCCGGCGCGCAGGGCCTGCCCGATCTCCGGGATGTCGGCGACGGACTGGGCGTGCACCTGGAGCATGAGCAGCGAACGGTCGCCGATCAGCTCCGCGTACGCACCACCCATCGCGTCGAGGATGCCGTCCGGGGTCTGCTCCCCCGACTCCTGCGCGCCGATGGTCAGCGCCTCGACGATCTGCTGGAAGCAGTCCTCGAGGGCGGCGACGAACAGCCGCTCCTTGCTGGGGAACAGCTTGAACACGTACGCGGGCGAGATGCGCGCGGCACGGGCCACGTCCGCGATCGTCGTGCCGTGGTACCCGCCGCGTGCAAACTCGCGCACCGCGCTGGCGGTGACGACGGGGATGCGCAGCTCGGCGGTGGAGAGGGAGGACATGTGAGTGACTGTACAGTCACTCTCTCCCAGGGCGCAACCGTGCGGCAACGCGTCAGACGCCCGCAGCTCCGCGCGGCGTCGCAGCGAGCTGTTCCACGAGCCGCCAGCGCGACGCCGTCGACTCGACGAGCACCAGGCCCGCGGTCTCCAGGAGCAGCAGGGGGCGCCGGCGGTGGTGCTCCCCCGCACGCTCGGGCGTCACGCGGTCGAGCACCCGTTGCACCCCGCGGCCGAGACGCGCCGACGACTCGACGTGGTCCGCCATCAGCAGCCGGCCACCCGGTCGCAGCACGCGCGCCAGCTCGCGCAGCACCGCGAGCTCGTCGGCCACGCAGCACATCGCGAACGTCGAGATCACGGTGTCGAAGGAACCGTCCGGCAGGTCCAGGTGGGCGGAGTCGGCCTCGACGAGGCGGACCGGCACGCCGACAGCCTTCGCGCGGGCCGAGGCCGCCCGGAGCATCGCAGGGCTCACGTCGGCGAGCGTCAGGTCCGTGGCGCGGTCGGCGTAGTACGGCAGGGTCGCGCCGGTACCGACGCCGACCTCCAGCGTCCTGCCCGAGACGCGATCGGCGATCCAGCGCCGAGCCGGCGCGAACAGCCGAGGCTCCAGGAACGCCGTGGTGCGGTCGTAGCCCGCGGCCTGCCCGTCCCAGTACTCCGCCCGCGTCACGCTCATGGTGCTCCAGGCTGCCACCGCTGCCCCGTCCGGCGCAGCGCGGATACCGTGCGGGCATGTTCCGCGAGGCACGACCGGACGACCTGCCCGCCCTCCTGCGGCTGTACAGCCAGCTGCACCCCGCCGACTCCGCCCCGGACGACGCGCCCGCGGTGCTCGACCAGATCCTGGCGACCGCCGGGCTCCACCTCTTCGTGCTCGAGGTCGAGGGGGACGTGGTCGCGACCGCCTACCTCAACGTCATCCCCAACCTCACCCGGGGAGCCTCGCCGTACGCGGTCGTCGAGAACGTCGTGGTCGAGCAGAGCAGGCGCGGCACCGGGCTCGGCAAGGCGACGATGGCGGGCACGCTCGCGGCGGCGGGGGCGGCCGGCTGCTACAAGGTCATGCTCCTGACCGGCTCGCGCAGCGCGGGGACCCACGCCTTCTACCGGTCCTGCGGGCTGTCCGGCGACGAGAAGACCGCCTACGTCGCCCATCCCCCGCAGGACCGGCCGCAACCCGGACCCTGAGGGCGCGGCCGGCCGTTCCTCGACGGGCCGCCGTGCCGACCGCCGCGGCACCCGTCAGCGGGCCGTGCAGCTCACCGACGTCGCCTGCGACGAGCCCGTGCCCTGGAACCCGATCTCGACGCTGCCGCTCGCGGCGAGCCGGGAGTTCCACGCCGCCGGCCCCAGCGTCAGCGGAGCCGTGCCCAGCACCTCGCTGCTCCAGTGGTGCACGAGCGCGCCGGACGGGAGGTCGAGCGCGACCGTCCAGCCGTCGATCGCCTGCGGCCCGGCCGTCACGCGCACGGTGGCGACGAAGCCGCCCGGCCAGGTGCTCGTCACCGTGTAGGCGGCTGTGCAGGACCGGCTCGCGGGTGTCGTCGGAGTCGGAGTCGGGGTGGGCGTGGGCGTGGGCGTCCGCGTCGGCGTCGGTGTCGGGGTGGGCGTCGGTGTCGGGGTGGGCGTGGGGGTGCGGGTCGGGGTCGGCGTGGGCGTCGGCGTCGGAGTGGGCGTCACCGTGCCCGTGATCGCCAGCTCGGCGCTGGTGAACCGGCCGTGCGACCGGTTCACGTCGGTCTCGCCCGCGCCGCCGTCGCACCGCCGGTCGGGGTCGAACATGAGGTACGTGCCGGACGTGCAGGTGCCCGAGGGCTCCGCGTCGCCGCCGACGACGGCCGTCCCGCCGATGCTGACCCCGCCCTGGATGAGCGCGGAGTCACGCACGACGGCGCTGCCGCTGACCGTGCCACCGTCGTTGACCCAGGCCAGGCCCTCGATCCGGGCGGTCCCGCTGACGGTCGAGCGGCCGTACACGGCGGCGTTCGGGCCGACGTACGCGGTCGACGCCACGGTGGCGCGCGAGTCGACCCACCCGCCGCCGTTGGTGTGCCAGCGGCCGCCGCCGGGCGCGGTGCCGCGCGTGAAGCCGGGCTCGTGGCCCGACGGGAGGGCGCCGTCGATGCGGAACTCGAACGGGTAGCGGTAGTTCTCGGGGTAGCCGTCGAGGAACCCGTGCTTCGGGACGGCGGTCGGGGTGCCCGCCACGACGAGGTACACCTGCTCCCCGGCGCGCGTCTGGAACGTGGCCTCGGTGTCCGTGCCCTGGGTGACGGGGCTGTAGCGGGCGACACCGTTGGTCACGCCGACGAACCCGTACGACCAGCCGGAGCCGCCGTTCGGGTCGACGTGCCCCTTGAGGTGCAGCCGGACGAGCGCACCCGATGCCGACGGGACGAGCTTGATCTTGGTGTAGCCGAACGCCCCGGGCGCGATCCCGTCGGGCACGGCGAAGTGCTGCTGCGCGGCGTTGACCGCCTCGACCTGCACGAGGCTCTGTGGCACCACGAACGGGTAGAGGGTGCTGATGAACGGCTTGACGTCGGCGGCGTTGGCGTAGTCCCAGGTGACGTTCCGCATGGCGTACTGCGCGACCTCGGCACCGAGCTGGTCCTGGGTGAGGCCGGCGATCCGCCTGTACGTCTCCAGCGGGTGCTCGGTGCTGCGGGCCTCGTTCCAGATGCGGTTGAAGAACGCGAGGCCGCGCTTCTCGGTGATGGCCTGGAGCAGCATCCACGCGCCGTAGTGGTGCCGGCTGGAGGAGTACGGCAGGTTCTCGGTGCGGATGAACCGCGTGAGGTCACCGGCCCCCTTGCCCGGCAGGGCCTGCATCGCCATGAACTCGGCGCTGCTCTCCCAGAACGTGCCGGCCGACGCGTGCGTGAACCCGACGCCCGACCGGCCGAGGAACGTGTAGTTCTGCAGCACGTGCGCGAGCTCGTGCACGAGCCCCCACGACCCGGGCTGCGCGGCGCCGGGCGCGAGGTTGATGACGCCGACGCGCCCGTCGGTGGAGCCACCCGTCGCCCAGGCGTTGAGGTTCGGGTTGCTGGACCACGTGTTCGTGATGATCACGATGATCTTGTGCTGGGCGAGCAGGCCGGTCTCGGGCGTGAACTTCATGTCGTCGATGTAGAACGAGTAGGCGCTCTCGAGCTCGCGCAGGACGTTCGCGGGGTCGAACCGGTAGGCGCTCGGCGCCGTCGTCGGCGACGTCCCGGAGAGCTCGCCCCACAGGACGACGAAGTTCTCCGACTCCGCCTTGCGGTCGTCCGCCCAGGCGACCTCGTTGGTGGTGCGCCAGCGCTCGGGGATCCAGACGGTCTTGTCGGCGGCCTGCGCGGGGGCCGCGAGCAGTGGGACGAGGACGAGCGCGAGAAGCACCGCGCGGAGTCGTGCGTGACGGACGAGCGGCATGACGACTCCCTGGTCGGGCATCCGGGACTGCGCGACCCTGGCATGCCGGACAGTCGTCCGACTACCCGACGAAACGTTATAGCGGTAAGCGCGATCCACACTCACGCCCGGCGGTCCGGCCGTTCGGTGCGATCAGCGCTTCGGCCACGTCCAGGCAGGCCCGTCGAGCACGCCGGCACCCTCCACCGAGGTCGCGCCTGCTCCCTTGGTGAGCTCGATCGTCGTGGCGTCGGCGTGACGCAGCGCGCGGACGAGGTCGCCGGCGTGGGTCACGACGAGCACCTGCGACCGTTCGGCGGCGGACGCGACGAGGGCGCCGACCGCGGGCATGAGGCTCGGGTGCAGGCTCGACTCCGGCTCGTTGAGGACCAGGAGGTCCGGCGGGCGGGTCGCGTGGGCCGCGGCGACGAGCAGCAGGAACGTGAGCGTGCCGTCGGACAGCTCGGCCGCCGACAGAGGGCGGCGCAGGCCGGGCTGCGTCATCGCGACCCGGCAGCCACCGTCGTCGTCCTCGCTGATCAGCACGCGCGAGCCGGGGAAGGCGACGTCGACCGACGCCTGCAGCGCGTCCGCGTCGCCCATGAGCTCGATCGTCATCAGCGCCGCAGCGAGGTCGTCGCCGGACGGGGACAGGACCGGGGTGTACGTCGCGACGCCCGGGCGCCGCGCCGGGCTGTCCGCGTCGGTGCGCAGGTGGTCGTAGAACCGCCAGCGGCGAGCCTGCTCCCGCAGGGCGAACAGGTCGGGAGTGGCGTCCGGGTCCGCCAGGAGCGCCATCACCGACTCGTGCGCGTTCACCGTGAGGGGCACGGTCGTCCACCCGCCGCTGTCGTCGCGCGTGCGGACGCGGGACCCGGTGCGCTCCGTCAGGACGGTCGACGGGCGCAGCACCGGACCGGCCCACACGACCTCGGACTTGATCTCCGGGTCGAGCTTGAACGGGCCCATCTGCGGCAGCCCCAGGTCGATCGCGTAGGACAGGTCCTCCGTCGCGACCCCCAGCCGGACCGCGGCGGGCCCGTCGGTCCGGCGCCCGGCGTGCATCGCGGAGCGCATCCCGCCCTCGCGCGCGAGCGACGACACGGCGCCGTCCCGCGCGACCTCGGCGAGCAGGCGCAGCGCGCGGTAGACGCTCGTCTTTCCGCTCCCGTTCGCCCCCGCGACGACCGTGAGGTTGCCGAGTCCGAGGGTCAGGGAGCGCAGGCTGCGGTACCCCTCGACGGCCAGAGTCCGGATCATGGCGCGACCCTAGCCGGGGGCTCCGACGCTCAGACGGGGTCGAGGAGCACGACGGGGATCACGCGCGACGTCCGCTCCTGGTACTGCGCGTAGTTGGGCAGCGCCTCGACGATCCGCGGCCAGAGTTCCCGCCGTTCGTCGGCCGTCGCCACCCGCGCCACCATGTCGACCGTCGGCCCGCCGGCCACCGAGACGCGCACCGCCGGGTGGTCGCGGAGGTTGAGGAACCAGGACGGGTGCTCGTCGTTGCCCCCGGCGGACGCGACGACCACGAGCGTCCGCCCGAGCGTGAGCGGGGCGGTGAGCATCGACGACCGCGGCTTGCCGGACCGGCGCCCGACGGTCACCAGCTCCAGGGACGGCAGGCCGACGAGCGTCCCGCCGAACCGCCCGCCGCTCATCTTCACGCCCGCGCGATGGAGCCAGCTGAGCGTTCTCATCACGACGGTGCTGGTCATGCGTCGATGAGAACACGAGAGGTCCGCAGGATCGAGCGGACCTCCGCCCACGGGCGTGTCGGACCTCGGTGCGACGATGCCGGGATGACCAAGTTCGTCGTCGACGCGGGCGCCGCGCTCCGGCTCGCCGCGACCGGCTCTCCGCTGCCCGACGCCCACGAGCTCCTGGCACCGACGCTCCTGCGCTCCCAGGCGCTGTCCGCGATGCACGAGGCCGTCCACCGCCAGGAGCTCACCGCCGCCGACGCGCGCGAACGGCTGGCGCGGCTGAACCGGATGAAGATCCGGCTGCTGGGCGACGGCGTCCTGCGCAAGGTCGCGTGGACCATCGCCGACGAGCTCGGCTGGGAGTCGACGTACGCCGCCGAGTACGTCGCGCTCACGCGGCTGCAGGCGGACTACCTGGTGACGCTCGACGACGACCTCGCACGCGCCGTCCAGGGCGTCGTGCCGACGGCGCCGTTCGACGCTCTCCTGGGCCCGCGGTCCTAGGGTGCAGACGTGGACGACTACTGGTGGGAGCCCCCCATCGCGGGTACGGAGCTCGAGCACCTGGTCGGCGCCCTCGACCGCCTGCGCACCACGTTCCGTTGGAAGGTCGACGACCTCGACGCCGCCGGGCTGAGCACCCGCATCCCGCCGTCCGACCTGACCCTCGGGGGCCTGCTCAAGCACCTGGCTGCCGTGGAGGACCTCCAGTTCACGGTCCGGCTGACCGGCAGCCGCATCGGCGAGCCGTGGGAGTCCACCGAGTGGCGCGGCGGCAACGACTGGCTGTTCAGCACGGCCGCCGACGACAGCCCGGAGCAGCTCTACGCGTACTGGGACGACGCCGTCCGCAGGTCCCGGGACCGGCTCGGGGCGGCGCTGACCCGCGGCGGCCTCGACCAGCAGGTCGACCTCGCCCACCCGGACGGCACCCACGCGAACCTGCGGCGGCTGCTGTTCGACCTCGTCGAGGAGTACGGGCGGCACACCGGGCACGCGGACCTGCTGCGCGAGGCGGTCGACGGGCGCGTCGGCGAGGACCCGCCCGAGGGCTGGCGCGCGGTGTCGGGGCGCTTCGGTCCGACCGGCTGACGGGCTCGTGCCACCATCCCTCACGTGAAGGTCACTCTCAGCCCGTGGTCGACCGCCGACGCCGACGCGCTCGCCGCCGCCGTGGCGGAGAGCCCTGAGCTCGGAGTCCAGCTCGGCGAAGCTGTCGAGTCACCGTCGGCCGCGCGGGACTACATCGAGCAGTACCTGACCGACGACGAGGGCACCGTCGCGTTCGCGATCCGCGTCGACGGCGTCGCGGTCGGCCACGTCGCGCTCAGCCACATCGAGCACCGGAACGACTCCGCCTGGGCGTCGTACTGGGTGACCGCGAGCAGGCGCCGCCACAAGCTCGCGTCCCGCGCGCTCGCGACGATCGCCGCCCACGCGTTCGACACCCTCGGCCTGTTCCGGCTCGAGCTCGGCCACCGCGTGAACAACCCGGCGTCGTGCCGGGTTGCCACCACCGCGGGGTTCGCCGCCGAGGGCATCGAGCGGGCCAAGCTGCGCTATGGCAGCGACCGGTACGACGTCGAGACGCACGCCCGCCTGTCCGCCGACCCGACGCCGACGATCGAGCTGATCCCGATCGTCGGAGCGGCCCCGTCCCGGACGGGGTGACCGGCGGCGGCGCTGCCGTGACCTCCGCTCACGCAGGCCGACCCCGCGTCCTGCGCCGGTCAGAAGTCGCCGCCGCCGAAGTCGCCCCCGAAGCCGCCGTCGAACCCGCCGTCAAAGCCTCCGTCGAACCCGGCGTCCCCACCGGAGTCGGCCGCGACGTCGCCGCCGCCGTCGGCCGCGGGGTCCGGGCTGCCGCCGTCGGACAGGTCGAAGAAGCTGTCCGCGATGGCGGTCCCGACGAACGCGCCGGCCACGCTGGCCAGCAGGCTGCCGGCGATGATCCCGCCCATGCCGACGCCACCTCCGCCGAAGCGGTTCTCCAGGGTGCCGGGTGCACGCAGCTCGGCACGGGTGGCCATGCGGGCGAGCGCGCGCGGGTCGTCCGACGGGGCACGCTCGGCCTCGGGCACGTCCTGGGAGAGCCCGTCGAGGACCTGCCGACGCTGCTCGGGCGTGAGCTGCGCGAAGGCCTCGGCGTGCGCCTGCTCGATCGCGTCGGGCGGGGCGGTGCGCAGCAGGTAGCGGTAGCGGTCGATCGCGGCCTCGTCGGAGGTCGGCGGACGGCTGCCGTACGGCGCGGCAGCCCGATCGCTCGGCTGCTCGTCGCGACCCAGGAGCCGGTCGAGGAATCCCATGCGTCTCACCTCTCGTGTCGGTTCCTGGTCCAACGCCGCGACGCTCTGCCGGGTTCCGCCGGGTTCCGCCGGGTTCCGCCGAATAGCGTTGGCCGGCTCGCCCGCCACCTGGCAGGGTGACGCCGCCCGAGCGACGTTCCCGGCCGGTCGGGCGGCCGACGGTCCCGCGACGTCGGCCTCCTGCGTCGTCGCGGCCACCGGAGGTCTGCCATGCCCGCTCTCGACGGACGCGTCGTCCTGGTCACCGGCGCCAGCCGGCGGATCGCGATCGGCGCCGGGGTGGCCCGCCGTCTGGTCGCCGACGGCGCCACGGTGCTGCTGCACTCCTGGTCGCCGCACGACGCCGAGCAGCCGTGGGGTGCCGACGAGGGCGGGGTCGAGGCGCTGGTCGACGAGCTGCGCGCGGCCGGCGGCACCGCCGAGCACGTGTCGATGGACCTCGCCGACCCGGCGGCGCCGCACGCGCTCGTCGACGCCGCCCACACGGCGTTCGGCCGGCTCGACGCCGTCGTGGCCAACCACGCGCGCAGCTCCGGGCAGAACCTGGAGCAGCTCACGGCGGCGGAGATCGACCTGTCCTACGCGGTGAACACCCGGGCCACGCTGCTGCTCGTGCAGGCGTTCGCGGCACGGCACGACGACGCACCGGGCGGTCGCGTCGTCGTCTTCACGTCCGGCCAGTACCGCGGCGCGATGCCCGACGAGCTGCCCTACATCGCCTCGAAGGCCGCCCTGCACGAGCTCACGGCGAGCCTCGCGGTGCACCTGATGCCCCGCGGCATCACGGTCAACTGCGTGAACCCCGGCCCCAACGACACGGGCTACGCCGACGACGCGGCGCGTGCCGCGCTCAGCGCGCACAGCCCGGGGGGCCGGTGGAGCACGCCGGCCGACACGGCGCGGCTGATCGCCTGGCTGCTCAGCGACGAGGCCGACTGGGTGACCGGCCAGACGATCGCGTCGGACGGCGGCTTCTCCTCGCTCTGAGCACCTACGCTCCACGGATGACCGTGCTCGCCGACCAGCCGTGGGTCGCCGTCGCCTTCCTGGCCCTCGTGCTCGTCGGGCTCGCGTGGCTGCTCCGCCCGCGTGGCCCCCGGCCCCGGGCGGGCGAGGTCTGGTTCGCCGAGGTGCCGTTCGAGGACCGCCCCGGGAGCAAGGACCGGCCGGTGCTGGTGCTGTCGGCCACGGGCCGCTCGTGCGAGGTGGCGCGGTTCACGTCGCAGAACAAGAGCGGCCGTCGCGACCACGTCGTGGTGCCGTACGGCGTCCCCGGTCTGCCGAAGGCCAGCTGGCTGAACCTGCGGCCGACGAGCCTGCCGCGGTCGGCGTTCCGTCGGCGCACCGGGACCCCGGGCGAGGCGTTCGTCGACTGGTACCGCGACGCGGCAGAGAATCGAGTGTGATCCGCACCAGCCGGCGGCGTACCGTCTCGCCCTCGTGAGCCGGTTCCTCGACACCGTCGTCCCACGCCGGCTGGGCACCGGGTTCCGGTGGCTGCTGGCCTCGTCGTGGAGCTCGAACCTCGGCGACGGGATCGTCCTCGCGGCCGGCCCGCTGCTGGTGGCGTCGCGGACGGACGACGCGTTCCTCGTCGCGCTGGCGGCGCTGCTGCAGTGGCTGCCGCCGCTGCTGTTCGGGCTGTGGGCCGGGGCGGTGACGGACCGGCTGGACCGCCGGCGCCTGGTCATCCTCGTCGACTCGCTGCGGACCCTGGTCCTGCTGCTGCTGGCGACGGCGGTCGCGGTGGACGTCGCGGCCATCTGGCTCGTGCTCGTGGCCATGTTCCTGCTGGGCACGGCAGAGACGTTCGCGGACAACGCGTCGAGCACGCTGGTGCCGATGCTGGTGCAGCGCGACGACCTGGCCCTGGCGAACAGCCGGATCATGGCCGGGTTCGTCACCGTCAACCAGCTCGTCGGCCCGCCGCTGGGGGCGTTCCTGTTCGCCGTCGGGCAGGCGTGGCCGTTCGCGGCCGAGGCGGTGCTCGTGGCCGCGGGCGCGGTCCTGATCTCGCGCGTGGTCCTGCCGCCGCACCGTGCCGAGAAGCACGTGACGCACATCCGCCACGACATCGCCGAGGGCGTCCGGTGGGTGCGGCACCACGCGGCGGTGCGGACGCTGGTGCTGACGATCCTCATCTTCAACGTGACGTTCGGGGCCGCCTGGTCGGTGCTGGTCCTGTACGCGCGGGAGCAGCTGGGGCTGGGGGCGATCGGGTTCGGGCTCATCACGACGGTCGGTGCCCTCGGTGGGCTCGTCGGCACGGTCACCTACGGCTGGATCACGCAGCGGGTCAGCCTGGCGAACCTCATGCGGATCGGCCTGATCATCGAGACCCTCACGCACCTGGCCCTCGCGCTGACGACGACCGCGTGGTTCGCGCTGGTCGTGTTCTTCGTGTTCGGTGCGCACGCGTTCGTGTGGGGGACGACGTCGGTGACGATCCGGCAGCGGGCGGTGCCGACGCAGCTGCAGGGGCGGGTCGGGAGCGTGAACCTGGTGGGCGTGTTCGGCGGGCTGGTGGTCGGCGCGGGAATCGGTGGGGTGCTCGCGCAGCGCTACGGCGTGACGGCTCCGTTCTGGTTCGCGTTCGTCGGGTCGGCGATCTTCGTGGTGCTCATCTGGCACCAGCTGCGGCACGTCGCGCACACCGACGAGCAGGACGCGCCCGCCGAGGCCTGAGTCAGGGCTTGACCTCTGTATCGAAGTTCTTCAATATAGGCACGTGCCTACCGCCTCGACCGCGATGAGCGCCCCCGCGGCCGAGCAGGTCGCCCGGGCGCTCAGGGCCCTGGCCGACCCCCTGCGCCTGCGCGCGCTCTCCCTCATCGCCGCCAGCCCGCGGGGCGAGGTCTGCGTCGAGGACGTGAGTGCGCTCACGGCTGTGTCGCAGCCGACGGTCTCGCACCACCTCAAGGTCCTCAAGGACGCGGGGCTGGTCAGCGCCGAGCGCCGTGGCACCTGGGTCTGGTACCGGCTCGCAGCCGAGCACCGCGAGGCCGTGCGCGCGGTTCTGGGGGCCTTCGCCACCGTCGACGCTCGGCCGACCGAGGCGGTCGCGGACCTCGACGGCCACCTCGACCGCGTCGCCGCCGGCCTGGCACCGCGGTACCCGACGATCGACCCCGCCCGCGTCCGCGACGTGGTCCGCGACTCCGCGACAGCGCTCGCCCGCACGTCCGGCGTCGGCGCGCGCCTGGTCGACCTGACCGAGCGGTTCGCGCGTCAGCGCCTGGACGACCTGGTGCGGATCGAGGGCGGCCCGACCGTCCCGCGCGTGCTGTTCGTCTGCGTCGCCAACGCCGGCCGCTCCCAGCTGGCTGCCGCCCTGCTCCAGCGCTACGCGGGCGACGCCGTCCTGGCGCGGTCCGCCGGGTCGGCGCCGGCCCCCGCGATCCACACCCACGTCCGGCCGGAGCTCGACGCGCTCGGCGCCGACGGGTTCCCCAAGCCGCTCACCGACGACGCCGTCCGCGCGGCCGACGTCGTCGTGACAATGGGCTGCGGCGACGTCGTCCCGGCCTACCCCGGCACCCGCTACGAGGACTGGGCGGTCGGCGACCCCGCGCTCGCCTCTCCCGACGGCGTCGCGGCCATCCGCGCCGACATCGACACCCGCGTCCGCACCCTGCTCACCTCCCTCGACACACCCGGAGCATCATGACCACGCCCAGCGTCCTGTTCGTCTGCGTCCACAACGCCGGCCGCTCCCAGATGGCAGCGGGGTTCCTCACCGCGCTGTCCGGTGGCGCCGTCGAGGTCCGCTCCGCGGGGTCGATGCCCGCGGACCAGGTCAACCCCGTCGCGGTCGACGCCATGGCCGAGGTCGGCATCGACATCCGCGCCGAGCAGCCCAAGGTCCTGACCACCGAGGCCGTCCAGACCTCCGACGTCGTGGTGACCATGGGCTGCGGCGACGTGTGCCCCTACTTCCCCGGCAAGCGCTACGAGGACTGGGTGCTCGAGGACCCGGCGGGCCAGGGCATCGCGTCGGTCCGGCCGATCCGCGACGAGATCCGCGGGCGGATCCTCACGCTCCTGCACGAGCTGGGTGTGGAGCCCGTCGGCGCGTGACCGCTCTCGTCCGTCGGCTGGGGGTCGGCGACGCGGTCGTCGTCGGGCTCGGCGCGATGCTGGGCGCGGGCGTGTTCGCGGCGTTCGCGCCCGCCGCGCAGGCCGCCGGGACAGGGCTGCTGATCGGTCTGGGCATCGCCGCCGTCGTCGCGTTCTGCAACGCGACCTCGTCGGCCCGGCTGGCGGCGCTCTACCCGGAGTCGGGCGGCACCTACGTGTACGCGCGGGAACGGCTCGGGACCTTCTGGGGGTTCCAGGCCGGGTGGTCGTTCGTCGTCGGCAAGACCGCGAGCTGCGCGGCGATGGCACTCACGTTCGCCGGCTACGCCGCGCCGGGCCACACCCGACTCGTCGGGATGCTCGCTGTCGTCGCCGTCACCGCGCTCAGCTACCGCGGCGTCCAGCGGTCCGCGCGGGTGAGCCTTGTGATCGTCGTCCTCACGCTGGTGTCGCTCGCGGTGGTCGTGGTGGCCGCGCTGACGGGCGGCACGGCGTCGACCGCGAACCTGACCGGCGTCGACCCCGGTGGCGTGCTGCAGTCCGCGGGCCTGCTCTTCTTCGCGTTCGCGGGGTACGCCCGGATCGCGACCCTGGGCGAGGAGGTCGTCGACCCGCGCCGCACGATCCCGCGAGCGATCCCCCTCGCGCTCGGGATCGTCCTCGTCGTGTACCTCGTGGTGGGGGTCAGCGCCCTCCTCGCGGTCGGCGCCGACGGGCTGGCCGCCACCGCCGCCCCGCTGCGCGCGGTGGTCGAGGCCGGGTCGTGGTCGTCCCTGAGCCCGGTCGTGCAGGTCGGTGCGGCCGTCGCGTCCCTCGGCGCGCTCCTCGCACTGGTGCTCGGCGTGTCCCGCACGACCCTCGCGATGGCCCGGCGGCGCGAGCTGCCCTCGTCCCTCGCCGCCGTCGACCCGCGGCACGGCGTGCCCTACCGGGCGGAGCTGGCCGTCGCGGCCGTCGTGATCGTCCTCGTCGCGACCCTCGACGTGCGCGGGGCGATCGGGTTCTCGTCCTTCGGCGTGCTCACCTACTACGCCCTCACCAACGCGTCCGCGCTGCGCCTCGCACCGCACGAGGGGCGACCGCCGCGGTGGGTCGCGGCGCTCGGGCTGGTCGGCTGCGTGGCCCTGGCGGTGACGCTGCCGCTGGCCTCGGTCGTGGGCGGGCTCGCCGTCGGCCTCGCGGGCGCCGTCGTCTGGGCCGTCCGCCGACGGCGCGGTCACGGCTGACCACGCCGGACGAAACAACTCGCCGCGCGCCGTGGTTGAGCAGGGGGTGACCACCGAGACCCCCTGGACCGACCCGCGCGAGCAGATCGAGGCCGTCGTGATGATGGCGAACGGTCGCCTCGCGCCGAGGTCGTTCGCAGACCGCGCGGCCGCCGAGGCGTGGGCGAGGCCGGAGCTCGGTGACCAGGTGCTGGAACGCAACCTCGTCTGCTCCTGCGACAGCTAGCTCACGTGCGCGACGATCCGCTTGATCGTCTCCTCGTCGCGAAGGATGCGGCGGTGCCCGAGACCGTCGCTCAGCACCAGCTCGGCCCCGGGCCAGGCGCGGGCGATGCGGGCGCCGTCGGCGTGGTCGGCCTCCTTGTCGTCGCGGTCGCTGAGCACGAGCGTGGCCGGCAGCGGCTGTCGCGTGTTGGCGGCGCGCAGCGGGATGTCGAGGTCTGCCAGGCGGCGGTCCGCGAGGACCTGCATGCGGATCTCGAACCGGTGCCGGGTCCGCTCGCTGAACCCGAGGGTGTGCGCGAAGCCCTCGATGTAGGTGGTCGGGTCCGCCAGCGGGGTGACCAGGACGAGGCGTTCCGTGGGGGTGCCGTCGAGCACGGCGAGCGCGCTCGCGGCGGCACCCATCGAGTGTCCGACGACGGCACGGGCGGGGCCGTGCGCGGCGATCATCGTGTCGAGCGCGGTGGACATCTCCGGCAGCGTCGTCCGTCGGCCCCCGAGCGCACCCGGTCCGGAGTCGCCGTGCGCGGGGGCGTCGTAGGCGACGACCCGCAGTCCGGCCGCGACCAGGGGCTCGACGAGCGAGCGCAGCTGCCCGCGGTGCCCGCCCCAGCCGTGCACGAGGTAGACCGTCGGGCCGTCGCCCCAGGTCTGGCCGCTGATCGGTCCGGTGCGGAAGGCGGTACCGCCGGGGATCGTCGTGCGGTCCTTGGTGCGGGTGGGGGTGCACCAGAGCCGGAGCGCTCCGCGGGCGACAAGCTCGGGGGCGACGCGGTCCAGGGCGCCGACGACGGAGCGGACGACGGGCGGGATCGGCGGCAGTTGCGTACGAACGGTCGTGCTTTTTTCGGTCGATGCTGCGGTCATGGCGGGTTCCTCCAGATGGGGTCAGCGCAGGAGCGACTGCAGGAGCCGCTCGAAGGTGTAGCGGGTGTGGGCCTCGGCGGCCGGGTCGTGCAGGAGCCTGCACGCGTGGAAGTGCGCGAGCATCAGCCCGTGCAGGTCGTGCGCGAACTGCTCAGGTGCCAGGTCGTCGCGGAACGCCCCGTCCTTGGCCCCGGAGCGGTACACCTGCGCGAGCGAGTCGAGCAGGTCCCAGTGGTCCTTGACCACCAGGTCCCGGACCGGCCCCGGCTGGTCGTCGAACTCGGTCGCCGCCGAGACGAACAGGCAGCCTGACGAGCCCGAGAACGACGTGACCAGCCACCGCTCGAACAGGGTGCGGACGCGCGGCTCCCCGCGAGGAGCCGCGAGCGCCGGCCGGATCACCTGGTCGACGAAGTGCTCGCGCGCGCTGCCCAGCACCGCGAGCTGGAGCGCCTCCTTGGAGCGGAAGTGGGCGTAGAGACCGCTCTTCGACAGGCCGCTCGCGCTGGCCAGGGTGCCGATGGTCAGACCGGCGACACCGAGGCGCCCGGCGATCTCGACCGCCTGGTCGATCACCGCCTGACGGGTGGCGTCACCTTTGCTCATGGGACATGACTATCACGAAAAGTACGATCGTGCGTTAAATCGCCATGACGCCGACGCCGAGTGCCGCTGCGGCGAGGCACAACAGCAAGGACCCCAGCGCATTCGCGGTCGCCCGCCGGGCCTCGCCCGCCTGGATCAGCCGCACGGTCTCCACCATCGCGGTCGAGAACGTGGTGTACCCGCCGCAGAAGCCCGTGGCGGCCACCAGCAGCATGCGCGGACCAAGGCCGTGGTACAGGTGCGCGCCGGTCAGCAGGCCGATCAGGAGCGAGCCGCTGACGTTGACCACCAGGGTGGCGAGCGGGAAGACCCGCGTCCAGCGGGAGCGCACCGCACCGTCGACCATGAACCGCGTCGCCGCACCGACCCCGCCGAGCAGGGCCACCAGCAGCAGGGTCACGGCGCCTCGTCCGGCAGCGGCAGACGCTCGTGGCGCCACCGGTGGTGCCGGGCCGCGAGCGCGACACCGGCCACGCACGCGAGAAGCCCCAGCACCACGCTCGACACCCCGTACGCGAGCGCCAGGGTCACCTGACCACCCGCGAGCAGCCGCTCCATCTCGATGGCCAGGCTGCTGAACGTCGTGAACCCCCCGAGGACGCCGGTGCCCGCACCCAGTCGGATCACGCGGCCACGGCGGGACTCCTCGCCTCGGCGCAGCAGGACCTCCAGCAGTGCCCCGAGAAGGAAGGACCCCAGCAGGTTCTCGACGAACGTCGCCGTCGGCCATCCGCTCGACGAGGCGCCGACCGTCTGCGTCAGGGACCAGCGCGCGGCCGTGCCCACGGCACCGCCGACCGCGACGACCGCGACCAGGCGCGGGTCGGGGTGCGGCGACCGCGTCACGGGTGCTCCTCCACGGAGAGCGGGACGATGGTGACGGGCACGGTCTGGGTGTGCGCTAGGTGACCTGCCGTGGAGCCGCCGATCAGATGGTTCATCCAGCCGCCGATCCCCGGGCGCCGACTGCCGATGACGATCAGCAGGGCGCCCGACTCCCGCGCCACCCGAGCCAGGGCCCGTGACGCCTCGCCGACGGTGTAGACGAACCTCCACGGGACGTCCACGCCTGCGAGGTCCACCGCGAGCTGCTCGCTCAGCGCCGTCTCGGCGACGCCGTCCCCCGCCTGGCTGTCGGCGTGGTCAGGGTCCAGCGGGGTGGTGACGAGGGTGCCGTCGGGCTCCTCGGTGACGAAGCTCCGCGCCGGGTCCGCCCAGACGCAGACCAACGACGCGCGCATCGCGTGTGCCAGCGACGCGGCACCACGCACGACCGCCGGCGACTGGTTCGGCAGCACCCCGACGACGAGGGTCGGGGTGCCGGGCTCGACGGCGCCGTGCCACGGGTGCGGGGCAGAGCGGGTCACCTGTCGAGGCTACGCGGGAACACCAGCCGCGACGCGGAGGTTGCCCACCACCATGACCACTATCGGATTCATCGGCGCCGGCCACATCGGTGGCGCCCTCGCGCAGCTCGCGATCGCCCAGGGCTACGACGTCGTCGTCAGCAACTCCCGCGGTCCGGAGACCCTGACCGACCTGGTGGACCAGCTGGGCGACCGGGCGCGCGCCGCGACGTCCGCGGAGGCCGCCGCGGCGGGCGACGTGGTCGTCGTGACCATCCCGACGAAGAACGTGAAGGACGTCCCCGTCGAGCCCCTGGCCGGCAAGGTCGTCATCGACACCAACAACTACTACCCGCAGCGCGACGGCCAGATCCCCGCCCTGGACGACGAGGCGACCACCGTCTCGGAGCTCCTCCAGACGCACCTGCCCGAGTCGCACGTGGTCAAGGCGTTCAACCACATCGCGTCGGGCGACCTCACCACGCAGGGCGCCCCCGCGGGCACGCCGGACCGGCGCGCGCTCGCCGTCGCGGGTGACTCGGACGAGGCCCGCGCCGCGGTGGCGGAGCTCATCGACGAGCTGGGCTTCGACACCGTCGACGTCGGCCCGCTCGCGGAGGGCTGGCGCTACCAGCGCGACACCGCGGCGTACGTGCAGCGGTTCGACGCCGACGGGCTGCGCGCCGCGCTGGCGAAGGCTGTGCGCTACCGCGACATGTGACATGCACCGGCCGGCCTGCGCTCCCCTCCGGGCGCAGGCCGGCCGGTCGTTTTCAGCGGGTCGCGCCGACCCGGACCAGCTGCTTCGGGCCGTCGTTCCCGAACTCGTCGGCCGGGTGCGCCAGCTCGATGAACCAGCTGGGCTCCAGCAGGTCGGCACCGCCCGCGTACGGCGCGGCCCAGTAGGCCAGCACCGACGAGACGACCGTGAGGTCGGTGCCCCGGCGCACCTTGCGGTGGCGCGCCGCCTCGAGCACGCGCTCCAGCGCCTCGCCCTCCTCGACGAGCTCCGCCTCGTGGTGCAGCTCGACCGCGTCCCAGGTGGTCGCCATCAGACGCAGCGGCCGGCCGTCGTCGAGGAACGTGGCGTTCACGCCCGCCCGCGGACCCGTCACCGGGATGCCGTCGAGCGTCACGCGGCTGCGCACGTCCGTCTTCACGGCGAATCGCGTCCGCTCCTTGCCGTCGAACCGCACGGCATGGACCACGTTCGCGTCGATGCTCGACTCCAGGCGCACGCCGTCGAACCGGGCGACCGTCGGGCCGAGCCCGAAGCGTTCGGTGAGCTCGGCGGTGATGCCCAGCGCCTTCTCGACGGGGAGCGGCTCGGGGTGGTCCTTCTCGGGGTCGGCGGCGGCGACGCCGCGGACCGTGTCCACCAGGGTGGTGACGCCGGCGAGCCGGTTGCCCGGTCCGCCGTGCACGAGGGTGGCCTCCTTGCCGACGAGGGCGAACGCCTCCTCGGTGCGGACGACGTCACCGTCGATGCGGAACGACTCCGCGAGCGCTCGCAGGCGGTCGTCGTCGAGAGCAGCAGGTCGCACACGGGCGACCGAGATCGTGGTCATGACTGTTCCTTCCGGGAGTGTGCGGGCGCTCAGCAGGCGTGCGGGATCCAGGTCCAGGAGAACCAGGAGCCGCCGCGCTGCGGGTCGGTGCTGACGAAGCCGTGGTCGTGCAGGAAGTCCGCGCCGGTGTTGGTGCCCGCGCTGTTGGCGTACAGCACCGCCGACTCCACCCAGCTGGGCTGCGTGAACTCCGCCATCCAGAACCACGCGTCGATCACGCGCATCGGGTGGCGTCCGACGATCCACTCGGGGATGCCGTACATCGCCGTCATCCACCGGCCGTCGAGCGCGGACGCGAACGCCCGCCCCGGGTTGGCCAGGTCGAGGCTCGTCGTCGTGAAGCTGAGCAGGGCGTGCAGGCCCTCGAACGCGTCGGCCCACCGGTCGAACACGTCGCGGTTGGCCCCCTGCTGGAACGCGTCCATCTGCAGGGTGTTGCACACCTCCAGGCCCAGCCACTCCAGGTCGCCGTGGCCCAGGCGCAGGTCGCCGTCGTTGCCCGCGGACGTCGAGGTGAAGTCACCCCGGACCTGCGAGTCGTCGGGCACGTCGCTGCGGAAGTAGAAGCCGCTGGGGCTGCCGTGGCCGGTGAAGTAGACCAGGTCGGCCTGCTCCACCCACTGGTCGGCGTGCCCGCCGCGGGCGTTCGCCTTGAAGTCGTCCTCGAACGCGTTGCCGTCGCCCCAGTTGAACGTGCCGGTCGCCCCGTCGTGCACGCGCAGCTCGTCGTAGAACCCGCCTGCGTCCTCGTGCTCGTGGGTCAGCGCGTTGAGGTTGTTGTACGCGTTGATCCACTCGGTGCCGATGCCGTACGACATCGTCGTCCCCCTTCGCCGTCGGTCCTGTCACCGGGAACGAGGGGGCTTCTGCGGGAGGAGATACCGCGGACGCGGGTCATATCTGCTCGCCCGTGTGCCGTGCCGGTCGTAACGTCCGGCCCATGGACCTCCCGCGTCACCACCCGTCCCCTGTCCCCGCTCTGGTGCGGCGACCCTGATGGACCCGACGGCCGTGCAGGCGTACTACGCCGCGAAGAGCCAGCACGAGCGCGACCGGCTGCTCTCCGCGGAGGGCCTGCTCGAGCGCGTGCTGACCACCCGGCTCCTGGAACCCCACCTGGGCGCACCCGGTCGCGCGCTCGACCTGGGCGGCGGCACCGGCCCGTACTCCGTGTGGCTCGCGGAGCTCGGCTGGGACGTGACCCTCGCGGACCTCTCCCCCGAGCTGCTCGCCATCGCCCAGTCCTCGCTGCCCGCGGGCACGGTCCGCGAGGTCGTCCAGATCGACGCCCGGGACCTCTCACGCTGGGGCGACGCCACCTTCGACTCGGTCCTGAGCCTCGGGCCGATGTACCACCTGACGACGGCCCCCGACCGCGCGCTCGCTGCCCGGGAGCTCGCGCGGGTGACGCGACCCGGAGGGCTGGTGGCCGTCGCGCTCATGCCGCGGTACGTCTCCGTGCGCCGGCTCCTCTCGCTGCCCGACGAGCGGTGGCAGCTGGCCGATCCCGCGTTCCTCGACCGCCTGCTCGACGACGGGGTCTTCGAGAACGCCGTCCCCGACCGGTTCACGCACGTCTACGGCGTCGAGCCGGCGGGCGTCGCGCCGTTCTTCGAGTCGCACGGCTTCTCGACGGTCACGCTGGCCTCCACGCACGGGTTCCTCACGGGCGTCGAGCACGGGTTCGAGGCGCTCCGGGTGGAGCACCCGGCCGCGTACACCCGGCTGCTCGACCGGCTCGTCGCGACGGCGTCGGACCCGGGTGTGCTCGCCACCGCCGGACACCTGCTGTACGTCGGGCGGCGTCGTCAGGAGCCGACGAGCCCCGACTCGTAGGCCGCGATCACCAGCTGCACCCGGTCGCGGCAGCCCGTCTTGCGCAGCGCCTCCGAGACGTGGGACTTCACGGTCGGCTCGGCGATCCAGAGCTCGGCGCCGATCTCCGCGTTCGACAGCCCCCGAGCCACCGCCCGCAGGATCTCCAGCTCCCGTGGCGTCAGGTCGTCGAGGCCCTTCGCCCGCACGGGTGCAGGCGACCGCGTCGTGAAGTCCTCGACCAGCCGCCGGGTCACCGTCGGGCCCAGCAGCATCGAGCCCTCCGCGACCATCCGGACCGCCTCGACCAGCCGGTCCGCCGTCACGTCCTTGAGCAGGAAGCCGCTGGCCCCCGCGCGCAGGGCGTCGTAGACGTACTCGTCCAGGTCGAACGTGGTGAGGATCAGCACGCGGGTCGACGGGTGCTCCGCGCTGATCCGGGCCGTCGCCGCGATTCCGTCGAGGACCGGCATCCGCACGTCGACCACCGCGACGTCGGGCTGGTGCTGCGCCACGAGATCGAGGAGGGCACGCCCGTCGGCGGCTGCTCCGACCACGTCGAGGTCCGGCGCCGCGCCGATGATCGCGGCGAACCCCTGCAGCACGACCGGCTGGTCGTCGGCGACGACGACCCGGGTCACGCGGGCACCTCGATCTCGAGAACGAACACCCCGTCGACGACCACGGCGGTCATCGTCCCACCGAGCGCCTCGACGCGTTCGCGCATGCCGACCAGACCACGCCCCGGTTCCACGTCGGCACGGGCGATGTTGCTCATCCGGAAGCCGACCTTGTCGTCCGTCTGCGTCCTCGTCAGGATCGTGATGGTCCCCGCGGCGTGCCGGCGGGCGTTCGTCAGGCCCTCCTGCACCGCGCGGTAGAGCACGTACCCGGTGGCGGGCGGGACGTCGTGCCACACGCCGTGCACGTCGACCTGCTGACCGGCCGCGACCGCGCTCACCACCAGGTCGTCGACGTCGCACGCCGTCGGCTGCGGGGCGCGCTCACCCTCGTCCGACGTGCGCTGCAGCACGACCAGCACCTGGCGCAGCTCGGTGAGCGCCTCCCGGGCGTCGGCGGCGATGTCCGCCAGCACGGCGCGGGCGTCGTCGTTGAGGCCCGGATGGATGAAGGGCGCCGACTCCGCGCGGACCGCGACCAGGGACACGTGGTGCGCGACGACGTCGTGCAGGTCCCGCGCGAGGCGCGCACGCTCCTCGGCGAGCGACTCGACCCGCAGGGCGTGCCGCTCCGTGGCGCGGGCATCGGCGACGCGACCCTGCGACCGGCGCAGCGACCCGACGGCGGACCCGATGGTCACCACCGCGAGGACGATCACCACGTGCAGGGTCAAGATCCCGCGCGCATACCCCCCGCGCCCGCCGACGGTGACCGCCCCGACGGGCAGGTAAGCCGGCAGCGAGGTCCCGCAGTACCACGCAGCGACCACCAGCGCGGCGACGGTCGGGACCACAGCCCGCCGGATCCCGTCGAGCGCAGCCAGTGCGGCGACGGCCGCGATGCCCAGCCACCACCCCCAGACGATCGCGCCGAACGCCGGGACGGTCAGGAACGGGAGCAGCGTGAGCAGCGTCGCCCACACCGGCCAGCGCCGACCGAGCGCGACCCCGACGACGACGGCGACTCCGCCGAGGAAGGCGAGCCGGTCGAAGGACACCAACCCCTCCGACGGGAGCAGCCCGGTGTCGAACAGCAGGAACCTGCCCATCTCCGGGGTGGCCAGCAGGAACACCGCGACGACCAGTGCGACCACGCCCGACGGGATCCACCAGCGCCACGAGTGGGCCGGCGTCGGACCGCCCGGCGTCCGGGCTGTCGTCTCGGCTGGCGGTACGCCGGTTGTCGTCGTCACGGCGCCATCGTCGCGTGCCGCCCGATCCGGCCGCCTCAGCCACGCGACGGAGATCGTCGTCGTCCTCCGGTCGCCGACGGCCCCCGGGCACGCCGCTCCTGGCGGGCGGAGGATGGATGCGCCCACCCGAGCCGCCCCCGGAGGTCCTCATGCCCACCGTCCTCATCACCGGCACCTCCACCGGTATCGGGCTGGAGACCGCGCTGGCCGCCGCGGACGCCGGCTGGACCACCGTCGCGACGATGCGGGACCTCTCCAAGGCGGCGGTCCTCCGCGAGCGCGGCGCCGGCTTCCCGCTCGACCTCCGTGCGCTGGACGTGACCGACCACGCCGCCGTCGACGCCGTGGTCGCGTCCGTCGTCGCCGACCACGGCTCCCTGGACGCGGTGGTCAACAACGCCGGCGCCGGGCAGGTCGGCACCGCCGAGACCCTCGGGATGGACGCGTTCCGGGCGAGCATGGAGCTCAACTTCTTCGGGGTCGTCGCCGTGACCCGGGCCGCGCTGCCGCACCTGCGCGCGTCGGGCGGGCGGCTGCTGACGATCTCGAGCGTCGGGGGCGTCGTCGGCCAGCCGTTCAACGACGCGTACTGCGCCGCCAAGTTCGCCGTCGAGGGGTTCCTCGAGAGCCTCGCGCCCGTCGCCGCGGCGCTGGGCGTGCGGGTCGTGATCGTGGAGCCGGGGGCCGTGGCCAGCGAGTTCGTCGCCAACGTCGGTCGCCCCACCGCCGACGACGGCCCCTATGCGCCCCTGCTCGCCGCGTACCTGGAGCGGACCGCGGGCGCGTTCGCCCACGCCCAGTCCGCCGACGACGTCGCGGCCCTCCTGGTCGAGCTCCTCATGGACGAGGACCCGCCCGTCCGCGTGCAGACCTCGCCGAGCGCGCGGGCGTTCGCGGGGACCAAGCTGGCCGACCTCGACGGGTCCACCGTGCAGTCGACGACACGCGCCTGGATCGCAGCGGGCGCATGATGGGACCAGCCCACCCGTCGTGCCTCTGAGGAGATCGCTGTGTCCTTGACCGTCCCCGCCCTGCTGACCCCGTCCGCCGGCGCCCCGTTCGAGCGCGGCACCGTCGAGCGCCGAGACCTCGGCCCGCACGACGTCCTGATCGACATCGCGTACGCGGGCATCTGCCACTCCGACATCCACCAGGCGCGCAACGAGTGGTTCGTCGGCACGTTCCCGATGGTCCCCGGGCACGAGATCGCCGGTGTCATCTCCGCCGTCGGGTCCGCCGTGACCAAGCACGCCGTCGGTGACCGCGCCGGGGTCGGGTGCTTCGTCGACTCGTGCCGCGAGTGCGAGATGTGCCTGGCCGGCGAGGAGCAGTTCTGCGAGAAGGGCAACGTCGGCACCTACAACAGCAAGTCCTACGACGGGTCCCCGACGTACGGCGGCTACTCGACGCAGATCGTCGTCGACGAGAGCTACGCGCTGCGCATCCCGGAGGGCATCTCGCTCGACGTCGCCGCGCCGCTGCTGTGCGCGGGGATCACCCTCTACTCGCCGCTGAAGCACTGGGGTGCCGGTCCGGGCAAGAAGGTCGCGATCGTCGGCTTGGGCGGGCTCGGGCACATGGGCGTCCAGCTCGCGCACGCGCTCGGCGCCGAGGTCACCGTGCTCAGCCAGTCCCTGTCCAAGCAGGCCGACGGGCTGTCGCTGGGCGCCGACCACTACTACGCGACGAGCGACCGCCAGACGTTCCGGGACCTGCGCAAGTCGTTCGACCTGATCATCAGCACAGTCGGCGCGGACATCGACGTCGACGCGTACCTGTCGCTGCTGCGGTTCGAGGGGTCGCTGGTCTTCGTCGGGCTGCCCGAGAACAAGCAGTCGTTCCGCGTGTTCTCGCTGACCGGTGCTCGTCGGAACCTGTCCGGGTCCAACATCGGCGGCATCCGCGAGACCCAGGAGATGCTCGACTTCTGCGCGCAGCACGGGATCGGCTCCGTCGTCGAGACGATCACGGCCGACGAAGTCGACAAGGCCTACGACCGCGTGGTCAACAGCGACGTCCGCTACCGCTTCGTCATCGACACGTCGACGATCCCGGCGAGCTGATCGCCCCCGGGGCGCCGAGCTCGGTGGCCGCAACCACCGAGCTCGACCGCAACCACCGGGGTCGGCAGTTTCCGACGAGATCGTGAGTTGCGACTGCCGATCTCGTCCGAAAGTGCCGATCTCGCGCAGCTGATCGTCAGGCGCGCAGGCCCAGGGTCGCGACGATCTCGCGGAGCAGCTGCTCGTAGTACGCGTCCGCGGGGCCGACCAGCGGACGGAGCTGGCCGAAGACCTCCATGACCGTGAAGCCGTGCACGCGGACGAACGCGTCGACGGCCAGCGCGATGACGGGGGCGGGCAGCGGGTAGGACTGCCGGGCGGCCAGGGCGTCGAACCCGGCGGCGGTGCCGTCGTCGAGAGTCGCCGCCCTCGCGGCCAGCACGTCCTCGTCGACCAGCCCGCGCTCGTGGGCCCTCGCGAGCAGACCCATGATCCGGCTGCCCGGCCGGACGGCGACCGCGATGGTGCGGCCCGCGGGTGCGCGGTAGCCGGGCACGGGGGCGCCGAACGCGAGGCCGAACTGCGCCGGGTGAGCCACCGACCACGCCCGGTAGGCGCGCAGGCCGGCCGTGATGGCGGCGGCGACGTCGTCGGGACCGGTCGCGAGGGCGGCGTCGACCGCGGCGTCGACCGCGTCGCCGTGCTCGGTGAACGCCTCGACCAGGAGCTCGGTGAGCAGGTCGTCACGGCTGTCGACGTACCGGTAGAGCGCCGACACCGCGATGTCGAGGTCGCGAGCCACCGCGCGCAGCGTGACCCCCTCGACGCCGGCCTGCTCGAGGTGCGTGCGGGCGGAGCGCAGGATCGCGTCGGTCGTCTCCTGACGACGTCGCTCGCGGACGGTGGCAGCCATCCGCGCAGCATAAACGAGAACACTGTTCTTGACTTCGCGGCGCTCTGCGAGAACACTGTTCACACAAGAGAGAACAGTGTTCTCGTTTCGTCCGTTCAGGAGCCCGCCATGGTCAGCGACCGCCGCACCGCCGCCTTCTCCCTCATTGCCTCCGGCACCCTCGCCCTCGTCGCCAGCGTCGGCCTGAGCGTGCGGTTCGGCTGGCCCGACATCCTCGACGCCCCCGCCGCCGAGGTCCTGCCCGCGTTCGCGGAGATCGCCGGGACCGTGCAGACGCTGTTCCTGCTCCAGATGGCCGGCAGCCTCGTCCTCATTCCCGGCGTCATCGCCCTGCACCTGCTCCTCGCCCGCAGCCGCGGCACCGATGCCGCCCTCCTCACGGTGACCGCGTTCGGCGTGCTCGCGCCCGTGGTCCAGAGCCTCGGCTGGATCCGCTGGCCCCTCGTCGTGCCCGGCCTGGCCGAGCGCTACCTCGACCCGTCCGCCTCCGCCGCGACCACGGAGGCCACCGCGGCCACCTACGAGCTCCTCAACGCCTACGCCGGCGGCGCGCTCGGGGAGAACCTCGGCTGGCTGCTCCAGGGCGTGTGGGCCGTCGGGCTCGGGATCCTCGCCTGGCGCGCGGCCGACGTCGCCCCCGCCTGGCTGCGCCGGTCGCTGGCCGTCGTCGCCGTCGCGTGGGCCGTCACCCTGGTGCCCGCCGGCTGGCTGGCCGACGACCCGCTGACCGCGATCGGCTCGACGATCTACTCCGTCTGGTACCTGGTCCTGCTGGTCCTGGGCGTGGCGCTGCTGCGATCGTCCTCCCGCACAGGTACGACCCTCGTCGCCGCCTCCGCCTGACCTACGGTGGCGGGGTGGATCCCCTCCAGACCGTCGCGCCGCCGCTGCGTGGGCGCGTGATCCTCTCGCAGGACTGGTCGAAGGTCAGCTTCCTGCACTGGCGGGTGCCGTCCGCCCTCGTCGCGCCGCTCCTCCCACCCGGCACGCGTCCCGACGAGCACGACGGCACCTCCTGGGTGGGCCTCATCGCGTTCCGGATGGAGCGGTTCACCCTCGTCCCGGGGCCGGCGCTGCCGTACATCGGCGACTTCCCCGAGACCAACGTCCGGCTCTACACGGTCGACGACGAGGGCCGGCGCGGGGTGCTGTTCCGGTCGCTGGAGGCGTCCCGGGCGCTGACCGTGCTCGGCGCGCGGACGGTCATGAACGTGCCGTACCAGTGGGCACGGATGTCGATCCGGAGATCCGACGACGGTGCCGCGATCGACTACCGCTCGACGCGGCTCACGGGCGACCGACCGTCGTCGCGGATCGTCGTCCGGCCGTCACGCGACGCCGTCACCGACGACCCGCTGGCCGACTTCCTCACTGCCCGCTGGGGCATGCACACCGTCCTGCGGGGACGGACCCGGTTCGTGCCCAACGAGCACGAGCCCTGGCCGCTGCGGCGGGCGACCCTCGTGTCGCTCGACGACGAGCTCGTCGCGGCCGGCGGGCTGCCCGGGGTCGCGTCACGCCCGCCCGACTCGGTGCTGTACTCGCCCGGCGTGCACGCCCGGTTCGCGATGCCGCTGTAGCCGGGTCAGTCGGTCGCGGCCAGCGCCTCGCGCAGGACCCGGACCGCCTTCGGCCCGACGCCGTGCAGCCGGAGGAGCCCGTCGAGGTCCACGTCGCGGACGTCGTCGAGCGTCGTGATGCCCTCGAGTGCGAGCGCCGCCGTCGCGGGCCCGCCGATCTCGCGGGGCAGAGGGGTGAGCGGTGCTGTCGAGTCGACCATGGCGGGATTGTTCCACCGGCGCCACGTCCGGTGGACGACAGCGAGGCACCCCGCAGCGCGAGCCGCGGGGTGCCTCGTCGGAGAGCCGGAGGTCAGGCCTCCGGTGCCGGGTCCGGGACCGGCTGCACGTCGCCCGCCAGGATCAGGTACAGGTCCCGGCGCGCGCGGTCGAGGACCTCGAGCGCCTTCGTCGCCTGCTGGTCGGTGCCCGTCCGGGCGACCTGGTGGGCCGCCGCGCCGAGCGCCTCGAGGGCTCCGCGCAGCGCGCGACCCGGCGAGGTGGGCCGGCTCGCGGCGTCCTCCCAGGGGCTGCCCAGCTGCTCGGCGTTCTCGGTGACGTAGGTGCCGCCCGCCTCGGTGAGCGTGGCCATCTTGCGGCCGGACTCGGCGGTGATGACCACCAGGCCCTCGTCCTCGAGGAGGTTGAGCGCCGGGTAGATGGCGCCCGGGCTGGGCCGCCACGTGCCGCCCGACCGCTCGCCGATCTGCTGGATGAGCTGGTAGCCGTGCATCGGCTCCTCGGCGAGGAGCAGCAGGATCGCGGCGCGGATGTCACCGCGACCTGCGCGCCGACCGGGGCCGCGGCCACGGCCACCAGGGCCGAAGCCAGGGCCGCCGAAGCCAGGGCCGAAGCCGCGGCGTCCGTCGTGCTCGTGGTGCTCGTGCGGGAACGCTCCGCGGGGGCCGCCGCGGCGCGGGTCGAAGCCCTCCTCGTAGGGGGCGTCGGGGAAGTCGCCGCGACGGCGACGGGTACGGCCGCGCTCGGCGGTCGGGTCGGGGGTGGTGCTGCGGAAGGGGTGCTGGGGGTGTCGCATGGGAGGTCTCCTGACGATGTGGGTCGCGGGGGCGGGATCGCTCGGCCGCGGCGTCCGGGAGGTCGTGCGATCTCGACCGGATGCCGTAACGATATATCGTCGATCTATCTTTGACAACCCCTAGCGATACATCGTTCCTCAGAGCCGCGCCAGCACCGCCCCGCCGTGCACGCCGAGGACCTGGCCCGTCGTCCAGCCGCCCTCCGGCGACGCCAGGTACGCGACCGCGGCGGCGACCTCCTCGACGGTCCCCGGCCGGCCCATCGGCACCCGCGCAAGCCGGCGCGCGTACTCGGCGTCGTCGAGCCGCCCGGCCCAGAACTCGGTGTCGGGCACGAACCCCGGCGCGACGGCGTTCACCGCGATCCCGTCGGTCGCCACCCGGGCGGCAGTCCCCGTGACCCAGGAGTTGATCGCCGCCTTCGCAGCGCCGTACGACCCCGCACCGCGCAGGGCGGCCACCGAGCTCATCGCGATGATCCGGCCACCGGGCCGCGGCATGGCGGGCAGCAGCGCCTCGCCGAGCAGCACCGTCGTCAGCACGTTCAGCCGGAACTCGTCGACCCACAGGTCGGCCGTCGCCTGCAGGCTGCCGTCCCGGCGCTCGAGCGAGCCGCCGGCGTTGAGCACCAGCACGTCGACCGCGCCCAGCCGCTCTGCCAGCGCCGTCACCTCTCCCGGGTCGCGCAGGTCCGCGACCTCGACGCGCATCGCTCCGGCCGCGGTGTCCTCCAGCACCTCCCGACGGCGCCCGACGATCACCACGTCGTTCCCGTCGGCGGCCAGCCTGTGCGCCACCGCGCGTCCGATTCCCGTCCCGCCGCCCGTCACCACCGCCGTTGTCATCGGTCCACCGAAACACCGTCGTGCGACTCTGTCGATCGGAACCGGCGGTGTGCGTCATGGGCACGACCGACCGTCGACGAGCACGAGAGGACGACCATGACCACCGAGTACATCGTGGCGCTGTACGGCGACCAGACGATCTGGCACGGCGACGACGCCCCCGACCGCCTCCCCGGCCACCGGGTGCACGAGGACTTCGGACGCGCCTGCGCCGACGCCGGGCACGACATCCACGACAGCGCCGAGCTGCACCACTCGGTGTCGCGGGTCGTGCGCCTGCGGGACGGCCGGACCTCCGTGACGGACGGCCCCTTCGCCGAGCCGACGGAGGTCCTCGCGGGCTTCTACCGGATCGCGACCGACGACGTCGACGGGCTCACCGCGCTCGTCGGCGAGCTGATCCGCGGGACCGGTGAGGTGGCCGAGATCCGCGAGTCGATCGCTCCCCCGCCCGGCCTCTGATCAGCGGAACTCGATTCTCGCGCTGAACCTGCGCTCCGCTACGGGCGGGTGCGCTGGCGCGCCCCCACCCTCCGCTGCGCTCCGGCTCAGCCCTCGGGCTTCATCTGCGCGAGCTGGATGAGGTTGCCGCACGTGTCGTCGAGGACCGCGACGATGACCGGCCCCATGTCCGTGGGCGGCTGCACGAACCGCACCCCCAGCGCGGTCAGCCGCTCGAACTCCGCCTGGACGTCGTCGACCCCGAAGGACGTGGCAGGGATCCCGTCCTCGACCAGCGCCGCCTTGTACGGACCGACCGCCGGGTGACCGCTGGGCTCCAGGAGGAGCTCGACGCCGTCCGGGACCGCCGGCGAGACGACGGTCAGCCAGCGGTCCTCGCCGCCGAGCGGGATGTCGTTCTTCACCTCGAACCCGAGGACCCGGGTGTAGAAGTCGAGCGCTGCGCTCTGGTCGTCGACGAACACGCTGGTCACGGTGATGCGGATCATGGGGACTCTCCTTGGTCGGGGACGGGCCAGCGGGTGGCGATCTGCCGCAGCGGCCCGGTGTCGAGGTGGTGGAACTTGTAGCGACCCTCGCGGCGGACGGTCACCAGGCCGGCGTCCTCGAGCACCTCCAGGTGCTGCGAGACCGCCTGCCGGGTGGAGCCGAGCCCGTGCCGCATGGTCAGCCGGGTGCACAGCTCGAACAGCGACTGCCCGTCGCGGTCCTGGAGCTCGTCGAGGATCGCGCGGCGCGTCGGGTCGGCGAGTGCCTTGAACACGTCGGCTGCCACGCCTCCCGTTATATGCAAGCATCCACTTGCATGTCAAGGACTGTCGATTCTCGCCACCCTCGCGCGTCATCACCCCGACAGGCACAGTGGACACATGAGGGAGATGACGTCATGACAGACCGGTGGACACTCCTGCTCTGGGGCGACGAGGACTTCTGGGAGAACGCCTCGCCGGAGGTCCAGGAGCGCGTGATGGGCGAGCACGGCGCGTTCTCGGAGGCGTGCGAGACGCGGGGCTACCGCATCCTCGGCGGCGAGGAGCTGGGGCTCTCCAAGAACGCCGTCACGGTCCAGCGCCCCGAGGGCGGCGAGCTCTCGATCACCGAGGGTCCGTACGTCGAGCTGGCCGAGCACGTCGGCGGCTACTACGTGATCGAGACCGACGACGTCCGCGGCCTGGCGCGGCTGGCCGGCGAGCACCTGCTCACCGACGGCGGCGGTATCGAGCTGCGCCCCGTCGTGGTGCACGACGCATGAGCGAGAAGACGTTCGTCCTCCTGATGTACGCCACCGAGGGCGACTGGGACAACGCCGACGAGGCGACGAAGGCCGAGTACTACCGGCAGCACGGCGACTACGACGACCAGGCGGCCGACTTCGGCGTGACGTTCCTGGCGAGCGAGGCGCTCCAGTCCGTGACGACGGCCGTCACTCTGCGGCGGACCGGCGACGACGCGGAGGTCACCGAGGGCCCGTTCGCCGAGACGGTCGAACAGCTCGGCGGCTTCTACCTGGTCACCGCACCGAACCGCGAGGCGGTGCTCAAGCACGCGATGCTGCTGCCGGAGTACACGATCGAGGTCCGGGAGATCGCACAGATGTAGCCGTCCCCACAGGCTGCCGTCGCGCTGTACGTTCGACGCGACCGACGGGGACCCCCCCGTTCCGACGCGGAGGGTGGCTGCGTGACGCGGATCGTGGAGATCAGCGCCGAGGGCGTCGCTGGGGTGCGAGCGGACCTGGTCGCGACGCGGGACGCGCTGGACGGGTTCGGGTCGCTGCGGTACCGGGCCTCGGCGCTCGGCGTCTCGACGTCGGGGTTCGACGAGGCACGGAACATCGCCGACCGGCTCGGCACCCGCGTCCTGCCCGTCGTCGACACGCACCTGAACCGCGCCCGCACCCTGGCCGACCTGCGCTACGGCGGGGCGATGGGCCCGGTCATCCCGGTCGTGGACGACGACCCCGACCCGTACACCCAGCTCCCGATCTACACCCAGACCGCCCTGACCACGGGCGGCACCGTCCTGACCTGGGGGCCCGAACCGGCCGAGGAGCAGGAGGCCGACCAGGCCGACACCGAGAAGTCCAAGGGCATCGGCGGCTGGTTCGAGGACCGCTGGGACGACGTCACCGACGCCGTCGACGAGGGCACCGACTGGGTCGCCTCGACCGCGAGCGACGCCTGGGACTCGATCACCGACGCCGGCGCGGCGATCGGGGACTGGTGGGAGTCCACCACCGCCGACCTGGGCGGCTGGATCGACGAGAACCTCGCCGGGGTCCGCGACTGGATCGGCAAGCACGCCGGGATCTTCCGGTTCCTGGCCACCGTGTGCCGGGTCATCGGCTGGGTCCTGGTCGTCGTCGGCCTGATCCTGACCGTCGCCCTGGCCATCATCGGCGCCATGGGCGGGGCGACCATCGGCGCGATCTTCGGGTTCGGTGTCGGAGCCGTGCCCGGCGGCGGTGCCGGCGCCATCGCCGGGGCCACGTTCGGGCTCAAGATCCTCGGCGTCGGGTTCACCCTCGTCTCCGTCGGGGACTTCCTGGACGTGGTCGCCGACTGGGGCGAGGGCAAGATCGACGGCCAGGACCTGGTCAAGCAGGGCTCCCTCGAGCTCGCCTTCGCGATCACCTCGATGATCGGCATCGGCATCGCCGGCAAGATCGCGCAGAAGCTCTTCAAGCACCTGCCCGCGTCCTGGCGCAAGAAGCTCGAAGAGCTCCTGAACAAGCCCCAGGACAACCGCACCTGGCGCGGCACCGGCACCGCGGACGACCCCGTGGTGTTCGAGTACTCCAACCCGGCCGAGGCGTTCCGCGGCCGCGGCCGGCCGGACCAGTCGGAGCTGGACAGGCTCGGGCCGTACACCGACTACCCGGCCGGCAGCGAGGAGCACATGCTCGCCCGCTGGGGCCACTACCAGACCAGCGGCTCCAACCGGCTGACCTGGGAGCAGTGGCGGGACCAGTACATCCGCAACCAGGGCAACAAGCCGCGGGGAGATGCGTTCGAGAACGCGGTGTACGAGCTCGACGAGTACTCGCCGGACGACTGGTCCCGGAACACGTCAGTGGAGGACGTCAGCGGCGTCGACCGCAACTACGACGTCGTCAACTTCGAGGACCAGATCGGCGTCGAGATCAAGTCCGGGAACACCATCGACCCGGGGCAGCTGGCCAAGGACGAGACGCTCGTCAACTCCAACTGGACGATCAGGTACGTCTTCGGCAGCCAGCCGTCGGCCGCGACGATCCGGAAGCTCGAGGATGCGGGCATCGAGTGGAAGGTCGTCCACAGCGAAGCCGTGGTCCGATAGTTTGCGTGCCGGCGCGTGCGCGCCGGTCGACTGGAGGTCGTAGTGAGGGACGAGCAGTTCGAGGACTGGCTGGAAGCCATGGACCCGCGACTGGCGCGGTTCGAGGACTTCCTCATGCCGACCGGCTGGACCAAGGGCTTCACGCGCGAGTCCCTCCAGGAGCTCGAGCAGTACATGCTGGAGCGCTGGCCCGACCGGGACTCGTTCAAGGACGATGGCGACTCCGACTGGATCGACGGCGCCATGCGGTACATCGGTGAGGCCTACCTGCGGATCGCGGGCGGCGGCTGGCATCTCGACAACAAGCCGGACACCGTCTTCCGCGGTCAGCCTGTGATCCGGCCCGACACTCTCCACGGATTCCCGATCTCGCCGTACAACCAGATGGGCCTGCTGCTCAAGCGCCGCACGGGCCACGAGCTGACCAAGCTGTGGGACGGTCAGCTGCGCGAGGTGCAGCGCCGCCGGGACGTCGAGGGTCCGGACTGGGAACCGAAGCGCCTGCCCGTCCCCGGCTACACCGCACCCGAGCAGGACCCCGGTGACACCCCCGAGCGCGACGCCTGGGCCGCGCAGGTCGACGAGCGCGTCGCGGCGCTCCGGGCGCACGCCGGTGAGCACGGCGCCCGGCTGGACCTGAGCCCGGAGTCCCTGACGGTGCTCGAACAGCTCTCGGAGGCCGACCTGACCGATGCGGCCATCGACGTCCGGTCCGCCGAGGGAGCAGAGGTCGTCGCCCGGTACGCCAGCTACCTCGGCGCGGTGCTCCTGCAGCAGGCACCGGGACGGTGGATCCTGCGACCCGGCGCGCCGGGCACCGACCCCTTCGTCGGCCGGCCGTTCGTCAAGCGGCTCGACGAGAACGGCATCTGGCGCGCCGGTCTGGTCCACTCGGCAGTCGAACGCCTCGCCGACGGGCGCGAACCCGGCCTCTTCCCGGGCATCCTCCACGCGTACGCGGGCTGACGCACCCTCGCGGCACTCTCCGACAATCCTGCGGTGCGAACTGTCGATCACCGCACGGCCCGCACGTCATCGGGGCAGCGGGACGCACCGGGCGTCCCTCCGACGAGCAGGAGCTGACATGGCCGAGTTCACCGTCGTGCTGTACCGAGACGACGCCCGCGCTGCCGCGCTGACCACCGAGGAGCGCGAGCGGGCCTACGCCGCCCACGCCGGGTTCCACCAGCACTGCGCCGACCAGGGATGGGAGATCGTCACCACTCGAGCCCTCGGTGCGGCCGCCCGGGCGCGGTCGCTGCGGTCCGACGGGCGCGACGGGGTCGTCGTCTCCGACGGCCCGTACGCCGAGACCGCGGAGCAGGTGGCCGGGTTCTACCTGGTCGCCCGCACGTCGCTGGACGCACTGACCGAGGCGGTCTCCGCGCTCGTGCTGAACGGGGAGACCGCCGAGATCCGGCCCACCGAGCGGTTCGTCGACGGCGTCCCCGTGAACGGCGACGACGCGTTGACGGCGTCGTGAGGTTCGTCGTCCTGGCGTTCGGGTCCGCACTGCCTGCCGGTCTGACCCTGGGCTCCGTGGACACGGCGACGTCGGTGCTGGACCGCGAGCTGCGGGACGGCCCGTTCGACGGGCCTGCGGCGGCCCTGACCGGCGTCCAGGTGCTCGACGAGCCGGATCTCGACGCGGTGCTGGAGGGGCTGCCCGCAGTCGGCACGTTCGAGGTGCGGCCGGTCGTCTGACGCCGGTGGATCGCCGTCAGACCGGCAGCGGTGACATGTCCGGTTCCGCTACGTTCGACGCCACGGACGGGACCGCTGCCCCGTCCGGACGCGGAGGGGGCCTGCGTTGACGCGGATCGTGGAGATCAGCGCCGAGAGTCTCGCCGGGGTGCGTGCTGACCTGGTCGCGACCCGGGACGCGCTGGACGGGTTCGGGTCGCTGCGGTACCGGGCGTCGGCGCTGGGCGTCTCGACGTCGGGGTTCGACGAGGCACAGAACATCGCCGACCGGCTCGGCACCCGGGTCCTGCCCGTCGTGGACACGCACCTGACCCGCGCCCGGACCCTGGCCGACCTGCGCTACGGCGGGGCGATGGGCCCGGTCATCCCGGTCGTGGACGACGACCCCGACCCGTTCACCCAGCTCCCCGCCTACACCCAGGTCCAGCTCGCGTCCGGCGGGACGGTCCTGACCTGGGGCCCGGAACCGACGCCCGAGCACGAGGCCGACAAGCAGGACACCGAGAAGTCGAAGGGCATCGGCGGCTGGTTCGAGGACCGCTGGGACGACGTCACCGACGCCGTCGACGAGGGCACCGACTGGGTCGCCTCCACCGCGTCGGACGCCTGGGACTCCATCACCGACGCCGGTGCCGCGATCAGCGACTGGTGGGAGTCCACCACCGCCGACCTGGGCGGCTGGATCGACGAGAACCTCTCAGACCTCCGAGAGCTGATCGGTGAGCTCGCCGGGCTGTTCCGGTTCCTGGCCTCCGCCTGCCGGATCGTCGGCTGGATCCTGGTCGTCGTCGGCGTCGTGCTCACGATCGCCCTGGCGATCATCGGCGCGATGGGTGGGGCGACCATCGGAGCGGTGTTCGGGTTCGGCGTCGGGGCCGTGCCCGGCGGGTGGGCAGGCGCCTTCGCGGGGGCGTCGTTCGGGCTGAAGATCCTCGGGGTGGGGTTCACCCTCGTGTCCGTCGGGGACTTCCTGGACGTGGTGGCCGACTGGGGCGAGGGCAAGATCGACGGCCAGGACCTGGTCAAGAAGGGCTCCCTCGAGCTCGCCCTGGCCATCGCCTCCCTGGTCCTGATCGGTGGGGCCGGCAAGATCGCCCAGAAGATCTACAAGCACCTGCCCGACTCCTGGCGCAAGAAGATCGACGAGCTCCTGAAGAGGCCGCAGGACAACCGCACCTGGCGCGGCACGGGGACCCAGAACGACCCGATCGTCTTCGAGTACACCAACCCCGCCGAGGCTCTCCGCGGCACCCCTGCGCCGACCGCGGCGGACCTCCTGAAGCTCGACCCGAACGTCAAGTACCCCGCCGGCAGCAAGGAGCACATGTTCGCCGCCTGGCTCAAGTACCAGGCGGGCACCAACAAGCTGACCTGGGACCAGTGGCGGGACAGGTACGTCAACGTCCGGAAGAACAAGCTCCTCGGAGCCGCCTACGAGAACGCCGTCCGTGAGCTCCGCGGGTACACGGCCCCACCCGCCGGGTGGATGAAGAAGAACTACGGCATCGACCGCCGCTTCGACGCCGTCCTCACCGAGAACGGCAAGCTCGTCGGGATCGAGCTGAAGTCGGGGCCCTCGGTGAAACCGGCGCAGCTCGCGAACGACAAGAAGCTCATCCGGGCCGGCTGGGAGATCCGGTACATCTTCGGCGAGCAGCCGGATGCCGAGGCGGTCAAGGACCTGGCGGCCGCCGGCATCCAGTGGGAGATCATCTACGGCACGCCGGTGCTGCGGTAGTGGTTCGGTAAGGTGCCCGACAGACGTGGACGGAAGGATGTCGTGAGCGACGAGCAGTTCGAGGAGTGGCTGGACGCCATGCACCCGCGCCTGGCGCGGTTCGAGGACTTCCTCATGCCGACCGGCTGGACGGCGGGGTTCACCCGGGAGTCGCTCGCGGAGCTCGAGCAGTACGCGCTGGAGCGCTGGCCGGACCCGCGCGCCTTCCTCGACGAGGACGACGAGGACTGGATCGACGGCGCGGTGCGGTACGTCGGCGAGACCTACCTGCGGATCGGGGGCGGCGGCTGGTACCTGGACACCGACCCGGACTTCGTCTTCAGCGGCGTGCCGATCATCCGGCTGGACACGATCGGCCCGGTCCCGATCTCGCCGCGCCACCTCCTGGCCGCGCTGCTCGACCGCCGCACGGGTCGCGTGCTGACCCAGGTCTACGACGGTCAGCTGGAGGAGGTCCAGGAACGCAGGGACGCCGAGGGACCGGACTGGGAACCCCAGCGGCGGCCCGTGCCCGGCATCACGCCGCCCGAGCACGACCCCGGAGACACCCCCGAGCGCGACGCGTGGGTCGCGCTGGTGGACGAGCGGATCGCCGCGCTGCGGGCGCACGCCGGCGAGCACGGCGCCGACCTCGACCTGAGCCCGGAGTCCCTGGCGCTGCTCGAACGCCTCGCCGAGGTCGACCTGACGGCCGCTGGCAGCGACGCGGGCGCCGAGCGCGTCGCGCAGTACGCCAGCTACCTCGGCACCGTCCTCCTGCGCCAGTCACCGGGGCAGTGGAGCCTGCGCCCCGGCGAGCCCGGCAGCGACCCCTTCGTCGGGCGACCGTTCATCAAGCGGGTCGACGAGAAGGGCGACGCGCGCGCCGGGCTCGTCCACTCCGCGGCGGAGCACCTCACGCAGCAGCGGGACCCGGGCCTGTTCGCCGCCGTGCTGCACGCGTACGCGGGCTGACGGGAGACCGTGTCCGTGGGACGTGTCGATCCGCCGTCGGGTCGCGCGTCATCGGGTCAGCGGGACGCACCGGACGTCCCTCGCCACCCAAGGAGGAGCATCACGCTGGCACCCAGGGACACGGTGGTACCGATGCAGGACAGCGCACCCTCGCCGCTCCCCGGCGCGTCCGCACGATGACCAGCTCCGACGACGCGCTCGCCGAGGCGTGGCGGGCCCACTGGTCCCGGCTGATCGGCCTGCTGATCGGCCAGTTCGCCCGCCCCGACCTCGCCGAGGACGCCGTCTCCGACGCCTTCGAGTCGGCCGCGAAGCACTGGCCCGTCGACGGGGTCCCGACGAACACCGGTGCGTGGCTCCTGACCGCCGCGCGCCGCAAGGTCCTCGACCGCCTCCGCTCCGAGGCGGTCGCCCGACGGAAGGAACCGTTGATGGTGGTCGACGACGAGATGCGCGCCGCCGCGGCGGCCGTCGTCGACCCCGGCGCCCACGTCGCCGACGAGCGGCTCCGCCTGATCTTCGCCTGCTGCCACCCCGCCATCGCGCCCGACGACCGCGTCGCCCTGACCCTGCGGTTCGTCGTCGGCCTCACCACCACCGAGATCGGCCGGCTCCTGCTCGTGCAGGAGTCGACCATGGCCGCCCGGCTGACCCGCGCCAAGAAGCGGCTGGCCTCCTCCGGCATCCCCTTCGCCACGCCCGCCGCGGAACGCCTGGACGAGCGCCTCGACGTCGTCGCGACCGTCGTCTACCTCGCCTTCACCTCCGGCTACCACCCCGGCGTCGGCGACGAGCCGTTGCGCGTGGACCTCGGCGACGAGGCCATCCGGCTCCTGCGCGTGCTCGACTCGCTGCTCCCCGAACGCGCCGTCGTCCGCTCGCTGCTCGCCCTGCTGCTCCTGCAGCACTCCCGCCGGGACACCCGGCTGGACGCCGCCGGCGCGCTGGTCCTGCTCCCCGACCAGGACCGCACCCGCTGGCACCGCGACGAGATCGCGGAGGGCGTGAGCCTGCTGGAGTCGCTCGCGCCGGGCGACCGCCGCGCGGACGCAGGCACCCGTGGGGGTGCGGCTGCCGGTCCGGCCCACACCGTCGGCGCAGGTCCTACCGCCCCTCCGGCCGGCCTCCAGTCGCGCCTCGCGACGGAGTACCGGTTGCAGGCGCTCATCGCGGCCGAGCACGCCACCGCCCCGACGGCGGCCGACACCCGCTGGTCCGTCATCGCCGACCTCTACGCGCAGCTCGAGGCGCTCACGGGTTCGCCGGTCGTCCGGCTGGCCCGAGCGGTCGCCGTGGCGGAGGCGGACGGCCCGGAGGCGGGCCTGCGGCTGCTGGACGGGCTCGACGACGCCCTCCCCCGCCACCACCGGGTCCCCGCCGTCCGTGCCGAGCTCCTCCGCCGCGCAGGACACCCGGCCGCAGCCGCATCGGCCTTCCGCGCAGCCCTGACCCTGGTCACCAACCCGACGGAACGCACCCACCTGGAGTCCCGCCTGGCGGACCTGCCCGAGGGATAGCTCTTCCACGAGAACGTCACTCCCCCGCGAGAACGTCACTGTGAACTGCCGTTCTCGCGGGAACGTGACGTTCTCGTGCGGGCGGCGAGCCGACCCACCGACACCTCGGCGGGGGGGGCTCCTCCACAGGGGGACGGTCGGGCGAGTCCTGAGCAGGCACCTTGGGGGGACTCTGCGGTGTGAGTCGTCGACCTGGGGCCATCCGAACGGCAGAGCTCGTTCGTCCGAGTGTGCTGCTCGCCAGGGACGTCGGCCCCCATGTGCCGTCGGCACAGGTCGCCTCCGGGGAGTGGCGCCGGGTCGGGCGTGGCATCTACGTGCCGACGCAACAGGCAGGAGATCCACGTGCGGATGCCCTCGCACGGATTCTGGGGGTCCACGCGAAGACGACAGCCGAGCACTGCTCCAGTCACGAGTCAGCCGCGCTCCTGCACGGACTGCCGCTCTGGACCCCCTCCCGCACGACGCACCTGTACCAGGCGTCGTCGCCCAGCAGTCGGCGTCTGCGCACGATCAGCCGGCACAGCCCGCTCCCTGCGCCGGGCGACGTCGTCACTGTCGGCGACCTCCCGACGACAACCCTCGAGCGCACCGCGTGGGACTGCGCCGCCACGATGCCGCCGCTCGACGGCATGGTGATCCTCGATGCTGCGCTGCGAGCCGGGCTCGATGCAGCGGCCCTCGCCGAGAGGGTCGCACGGGCCTCCGGCCGACGCGGCGTCGCTCGGGCGCGCACGATCGTCGCGCTGGCGGATGGCGGCTCGGAGTCACCGTGGGAGACCGCGTGCCGATTCGCCCTGCTCCGCGCAGGATTTCCCGCTCCCGAGACACAGGTCGAGGTGGCCACACGGCTGGGTACCTACTGGGGGGACCTGGGCTGGGAGGAGTGGCGTGTCGTCATCGAGTACGACGGTCGCACCAAGTACCGGAGCGGCGCGAACGAGCAGCTGGTGCGGGAGAAGCGCCGGCACGACGCCATCGTCGAAGCCGGCTGGCACGTCATCCGCGTGACGCGTGACGACTTTCGCCAGCGCGGCTCGCTGGCCGCTCGGGTGACCCCGTTCCTTCCACCCTCCCTGATCGCCACCCTCCGCCCTCGCCCCGCCCTCGCGTGAGCATCCCTACCCGCTCCCGTCCCGGGTCCCCTGGCGCCGAGAACGTCAGTTCGTCGCGAGATCGGCAGTTCACAGTGACGTTCTCGCGGAGAAATGACGTTCTCGCGGGCGGAGAGGGCGGTGGGGCGCCCGGGTTGGGCTGAACGGGTCAGCCCAGGAGCAGGAGAACCAGGAGGGTCACGTTCAGGGCGACCACCAGGGTCACCACCAGGAGCAGGGTGGCGTGGAGCCAGGGGCCGTTGCGGTGGGTGCCCATGACGGTCCGGTTGCGGGTCAGGGCGACGAGCGGGATGACCGCGAACGGGATGCCGAAGCTGAGCACCACCTGCGAGAGGACGAGGGTCCAGGTGGCGTCGGCGCCGACGGCCAGCAGGATGATCGCCGGGATCAGGGTGACCACGCGGCGGACCAGCAACGGGATCCGACGGTGGATCAGCCCTTCCATGATCGTCGCGCCCGCGTACGCGCCCACGGAGGTGGACGCCAGGCCCGACGCGAGCAGCCCGATGGCGAACGCGATCGCGATGCCGATGCCGAGCGCGTCGGCGATCGCGTCGTACGCGCCGGGGATCGAGTCGGTGCCGGGGACGCCGCGCAGGCCGGAGGCGGCGAGCAGGAGCAGGCCGATGTTGACGGCGCCGGCGATGGCCAGCGCGATGCCGACGTCCCAGCGGGTCGACCGCAGGACCTCCCGGAGGCCCGCGCCGGTGGGGCGCCCGTGGCGGTCGCGGGCGAGCGCCGAGTGCACGTAGATCGCGTGGGGCATGACGGTGGCGCCGAGCATCGAGGCCGCCAGCAGGACCGAGTCGGTGCCGTCGAAGCGCGGGACGAGCCCGGACAGCATCCCGCGGGCGTCGGGCGGCGAGACGAACAGGCCCGCGAGGAACCCGACCGTGATGACGGCGAGCAGCCCGATGATGACGCGCTCGAACCGGCGCTGCCCGTATCGGTTCTGCGTGGCCAGCAGGAGCAGCGACACGACGCCGACGATCAGCCCGCCGACCGGCAGCGGAACACCGAACAGCAGCTGGAGGGCGATGGCACCGCCGACCACCTCGGCGATGTCGGTGGCCGCCGCGACCACCTCGGCCTGCATCCAGAACGCCAGCCGCGGGGTGCGCCGCATCCGCTGCCCGAGCACCCCGGGCAGCGAGTCCCCGGTGACCAGACCGAGCTTCGCGGACTGGTACTGGACCAGGACGGCCATGGCGTTCGCCGCGACGAGCACCCACAGGAGCAGGTAGCCGTACCGCGCGCCGGCGGTGAGGTTGGCGGCGACGTTGCCCGGGTCGACGTAGGCGATGGCCGCGACGAACGCCGGACCGAGCAGCAGCGGGGCACGACGAGGGCGCCGGGTGGTGACCTCGACGGCGTCGTCGGTCGCGCTGCTCGTCATCGGGTCACCTTCCGGAAAGTTCGGCTGTCCGAACTCATGCTAGCGGAGGGACGGAACCCGGCCAGACGGCCGGACGCCCCCCAGCGTGCGGCGAGCGAATCGCGCGGGTCAGGCCGCCGTCGGGACCTCGCGCTCCCAGCCGTGGGCGGTCGAGTGGAAGCCGACCCGCTCGAGGTAGGCGCGCGACTCGGGAGCGGGCGAGCCGCTGACCACCAGCCGGCGGAACCCGTGCGCGGCGAACACCCCGCTGTCCTGGTACACGAACTCCCCGGGCGTGAAGTCCCGGTACCGCGGCGTCACGTAGTCGAGGTCCACGCGACCGACGCCGTCACCGGCGGACCGGACGACGACGGCCCCGATCAGCTCGTCGCCGCGCACGACGACGAACGCGGCGGACGGACCGGGGTCGGCGGCGGCGAACGCGGGGTGGAACCGGGCGATGTCGGGGGCGTGGGTGTCGAGCAGGTGGCGCAGGACGGAGTCGTCGGCGGGGACCTCGAGGACGCCGTAGACCTGCGCGTCGTGCCGCTCGCGGTGCAGCCGGACCAGCCAGTAGACGTCGATGACGGCGATGACCCCGTTCATCACGGCGAACGGCCAGATGCCGACGACCGCGTTGTAGAACGTCGCGATCACGGCCCCGGCGAGGTTCAGCCACCGGAAGCGCAGCACCCGCGCCTGCGTGAGCGAGACGATGACCAGCAGCGAGCCGGCCCAGCCGACGATCTCCAACCACACCATCTCGTGAGAGTAGCGACGGGCTCGAAAAGGGCTCGCCACCGGCGATCGACAGGCGGATCGTGGACGGAATGACGACGTGGTCGATCCGTGAGGTGCCGGTGACGGAGACGCCCGAGGGGGCGTGGCTCCTGCACGGCTACACCGCCGCGATGAACGACGTGCTGCTCGCCGCGTGGGGCAACCGCGACTTCGAGCGCACCGCCACCGAGATCCTCGGGTCGATGCACGACCAGCGCTACATCAGCAAGCCACGCCTGGTCGCGGTGGCCGACGACGAGCACGACTCCCCCGACCCGGAGCGTGTCCTCGGCTACGCGATGGTGAACCTCCCGCTGCAGGACAACACGCACACGGCGCAGGTCGAGATCGGCGTGCGACCGTCGCAGCGCCGTCGAGGTGTCGGTGCGTCGTTGTACGACGCGTCCCTCGCACTGGCCCGGGACGCCGGCCGGACGACCGTCACGGCGTCGACGGACCAGCAGGTCGAGCCGCCCGACGGCCCCGGCACGCTCGCGGCGACGACGGGCGTCGGGCGGGTCGAGGCCGACGCCGCCGGTTCGCGCTTCCTGCTGCAGCGGGGCTTCGCGCTGGAGCAGGTCGAGCGGTACTCGGTGTTCGACCTGCCCTTCGACGCGGACCTCGTCGCGAAGCACCGTGCCGAGGCCGAGGCGCACGCCGGACCCGACTACCGCCTGGTCACGTGGCAGAGCCACGTGCCGGACGAGTGGGTCGACGAGTACGCGCTGCTGAACACCCGCATGAGCACGGACGCACCCCTCGGCGGTCTGGATCTCGAGGAGGACGTCTGGGACGCCGAGCGGATCCGGGTCACGGAGCAGCAGTACCAGGAGCGGGAGCTCGAGCTGCTGGTGCTGGCCGCCGAGCACGTCCCGACGCACACCCTCGCGGCGTTCACGTGCTTCATGGCGGTCCCCAACACCGACGAGTTCGTGCACCAGGACGACACGCTCGTCATCAAGGAGCACCGCGGCAAGCGCCTGGGGATGCTGGTCAAGACGGCGAACCTGCAGCGCCTCGCGGCGGAGCGGCCGTCCGTGCGGCGCGTCGGCACGTGGAACGCCGAGGAGAACTCCTACATGCTCTCCATCAACGTCGCGCTCGGGTTCCGCCCGGCCGGTGGCTCCGGGGAGTGGCAGCTCAGGCTGACGTGACGCGCGACGATCCCCGCGGGAGCGCCGTCTCCCACCAGCGGGACCAGCGCTCGCGGATCTGCTCGAACGTCTCGTCGTCGAGCCCGTACGTGGACAGGATCGCGTCGACGGTGCCGTGCGGTGGCGTGTGGGCGGCCGGCGTCTCCTGGAGGACCAGGAACATCTCGGAGATGCCGTGCAGGCGCAGCCCGAGCTGGAGCGGCGTCTCGTAGACGAGCGTGCCGCCGAGCAGGGTCCCGTCCGGCCGGCGCGCCTGGACGTGCCCACCGATCGGCACCCCGCGGATGCCGACGAGTCCGGCGCGGTCGAGCAGCCGGTCGCCGCGGTCGCCGGACGGCAGCCCGAACGTCGACAGGGTGCGCCGGTCCTGGTCGGGGTGGACGGTCAGCGCGAACTGCAGCTGGTGGACGTACGCGGTCCAGCCCTCGTCGACCTGGTCTCGCACGCCGTCGAACGTGGCCATGCCCTCGTGGCTGCGCCGGGTGACGGTCAGGTGGGTGCGGTGGGGCTCGTGCGCGGCGGACCGCAGGGTGAGCCTGTCGTGGTGCGGCCAGCTCAGGGTGTGGATGCTGGCGTCACCGACGACGTCCTGCGTCTCGACGGCGGTGTCGACGAACGCGCGGACCTGCGCGTCGAGGCCGTCGTGGTCCCACCCGTACCAGCGGCGCACCAGGACCGGGTCCCGCAGGGAGGCCCACACCTTCGACAGCGGCACGGGGATGTCGACCGACACGACCTCGCGGAGCTCCAGCGTCATCGCCATCACCTCGGTGCTCGAACCTGCTCGACCGGATGCTTCCGACCGTAGTCCGCTGGGGCGCGGACCGCGATCAGGCACCCGTGGATCGGCTGCCGGTCAGGCGTCGAGGATCGCCAGTGCGTCCGGCTCCACGCCGAGCTCCACCACGTCCCCGACCGACCACCGCCCGCCCACCGGCCCGAGCGCGGTGACCACGCCGATCCCGTCGACGTCGACGCGGACCTCGGACCGTCCTCGTCGCGACGAGACCCCGCGCACGGTGCCCTTGGCGACGCCGGTGCGCCCGACGACGAACGCACCCTCGGCGAGCGCGAGGGTCGCCCCGGACGGCGGGACGTCGAGGGCGTCGCGCAGGGGTGCGGCGGCGGGGCTGTCCAGCGGCACGAAGGCCTCGTAGCCGAGGAACGACGCGACCTCGCGGCTGGCCGGCCGGACCCAGAGGTCCGCGGGGGCGTCGACCTGCAGGAGCCAGCCGGCCGCCATGACGGCGACGCGGTCGGCGACGGCGAAGGCCTCGTCCTGGTCGTGGGTGACGAACACGGCGGTGGTGCCGGTGGCGACGAGCGCGGCGCGCAGGTCCACGGCGAGGCGTTCGCGCAGGGCACGGTCGAGGGCGGACAAGGGCTCGTCGAGCAGCAGGAGCCGGGGTGCGGGGGCGAGCGCGCGGGCCAGGGCCACGCGTTGACGCTCGCCGCCGGACAGGGTCGCGATGCCGCGGTCCTCGTAACCGGCCAGCCCGACGAGCTCGAGCAGCTCCGCGACCCGCGCGGCCGAGCGGGCCGGCAGGCCGTAGGCGACGTTCCCGCCGACGGTCCGGTGCGCGAAGAGCTGCCCGTCCTGGAACATCAGCCCGAACCCGCGCCGGTGCACGGGCACTCCCGCCAGCGAGACGCCGTCCCAGGACACCGACCCGGCGGCCAGCGGTTCGAGCCCGGCGACGGCGCGCAGGAGCGACGACTTGCCGCAGCCGGACGGTCCGAGCAGCGCGACGACCGACCCGGGGGCCACGTCGAGGGACACCCCGTCGACCGCGGGCACGCTGCCGTACCGCACCACGACGTCACGCACGGACAGTCCGTTCACCACTCACCTCCGGCGCCGGGTGCGCGCAGTCGTTCGCAGGCCGCGACGATCCCCGCGGTGAGCACCGCGAGGACCACCGACGCGGCGAGCGCCATGCCGTAGGACTCGGCACCGGGCCGGCCGATGAGCCGGAAGATCACCACGGGCAGCGTCGGCCGGTCGGGACGGGCGAGGAACGACGTGGCGCCGAACTCCCCCAGCGACGCGGCGAACGCGAACCCGACGGCGAGGCCCAGGGACCGGCCGGCGATCGACAGGTCCACGGTCCGCAGCACGCGACCGGGCGTGGCACCGAGCGTCGCGGCCGCCTCCCGCAGCCGCGGGTCGATCGCGCGCAGGACCGGCAGCACCACCCGGACGACGAGCGGCACGGCGACCACCGCCTGCGCGATCGGCACCAGCAGCGGGCTGGTCCGCAGGTCGACGGGCAGCCCGAACGGGTGGTGCATGGACAGCAGGAACCCGAACCCGACGGTCACCGCGGAGACGCCGAGCGGGAGCATGAACAGCGCGTCGAGGCCCGCGACGGCCCGACGACCGACCGCGCGGCGCGGCCGTCGGGACACCACGAGCGCGACGAGCCCGCCGACGACCAGCGCGATCACCGTGGCGTCGAGCGCGACCCGCAGGGAGTTCAGCGTGGCCTGCCAGACCGTGACGGTGAGCGACCCGCCGGTGGTGCCGAGAGCCGCGTAGTGGTCGAGCCCCCAGCCGTCGCCGGTCCGCAGCGACCGGACGACCAGGTTGACCAGGGGCAGGGCCAGCAGGAGGACGACGGCCGCGGTCACGGCCGTGGCGACGAGGGTGAGCGCGTGCCCGTCGCCGGGCGGCATGCCGGTGGGTCGTCGCAGCCGCAGCGGACGGACCGACGCGGACGGGACGGTGAGCGCCATCGCGGTCTCTCGACGCGACCGGGCCCGGCCGGCGACGACGAGCGTCCCCGCGACGACGACCAGCTGGACCACCGAGAGCACCGCGGCTGCCCGCAGGTCCAGGAACTGCGTCGTCTGGATCCAGATCTCGGTCTCGATGGTGCCGAACTGCAGGCCACCGAGCACCAGGACGGTCCCGAACGCGGTCGCGCAGAACAGGAACGCGAGCGACGCCGCCGACGCGATCGCCGGTGTCAGCGCGGGCAGCGTCACCGTCCGGAACGCCCGCCACGGCGACGCGCCGAGCGCCCGCGCGGCCTGCTCCGCGCGGGGGTCGAGCCGCTCCCAGAGCCCGCCGACGGCCCGCACGACGACCGCGTAGTTGAAGAACACGAGTGCGGCGACGATGGCCGCGAACGTGCCGTCCAGGTGCAGGAACCCGAGCGGCCCGCCGTCGACGAGCAGCGACCGGAACGCGACGCCGACGACGACGGTCGGCAGGACGAACGGCACGGTGACGAACGCGCGCAGGAGGGTGCGCCCGCGGAACGAGTGCCGGTACAGCACGTACGCGCCGGGCACCCCGAGCAGCACGCTGAGCACCGTCCCCAGGGTCGCCTGCGCGAGCGTCAGCCCGACGATCCGCCAGGTGCGCGGCCGCGAGAACACGTCCGCGAACCCGCTGAGGTCCAGGTGCCCGTCGACGACGAACCCCTTGGCGATCATGACCGCGACGGGCCACGCGAAGAAGATGCCGAGGAACAGCAGCGGCACCAGGACGGCGGCCGTCCAGAACACGACGACACGTCCCCGACCCGACGCTGCAGCAACGTCGGGTCGGGTGAGCGTCGAGACGGACATGGTCAGCCGATCACCGTCTCCGACCAGAGGGCCAGCCACGCCTCACGGTTCTTGCTGATGTCCTCGGGCGAGACCTCGAACGGGTCGGTCGCCAGGGGTGCGAACGCGGTCCACTCCTCGGGGAGCGTGGCCGTGTCGCTCACGGGGTACATGTACATGGACACCGGGATGTCGTCCTGCACCTCGTCGGACAGCAGGAAGTCGAGCAGCTGCTGCGCGCCCTCCGGGTTCGCCGCGCCCTCGAGCACGCCCGCGTACTCCGTCTGCCGGAAGCAGGTGTCGAGCAGGGCGCCGGTCGTCGGCTCCGTGCCACCCTCGGGGACGGTCGACGGGGGCGACGAGGCGTACGACAGGACGATCGGGCGCGGTCCGCCACCGCCACCGCCGGAGAAGTCCGTGAAGTACGCGTCGGACCAGCCGTCGGCCACCTTCACGCCGTTGGCCTTCAGCGCGGTCCAGTAGTCCACCCAGCCGTCCTCGCCGAACGCGCCGACGGTCGCCAGCAGGAAGGACAGGCCCGGCGACGACGTCACCGCGTTGGGGACCACCAGCAGGTCCTTGTACGCCGGCTCGGTCAGGTCCTCGAGCGTCACCGGCTCCGCGAGGCCCTGGGCGGTGAACCAGGCGTGGTCGACGTTGATGCAGACGTCGCCGTAGTCGATCGGCACCAGCGCGCCCTCGAACGCGTCCGGCGCCTCGGTCGGCGCGACGACGCCCTCGTCGACCGCCCGGGAGGCGAACGAGTTGTCGATGCCGAACACCAGGTCCCCCAGCGGGGCGTCCTTGGTCAGCACGAGCTGGTTCACCAGCGCGCCGCCGTCGCCCGGCTGCACGAGCTCGACCGTGAGGCCGGACTCCTGCTCGAACGCGTCGAGGATGCCGTCGGACAGCACGAACGAGTCGTGCGTGACGAGGGTGACGGTGCCCGCCGACGTGCTGGGGGCGGGGTCGTCCGTGCCGATCGCCGAGCACCCGGCCAGAGCCAGGATGCCGAGACCAGCGAGAAGCGAGTGAGTCCTCGCCATGGGTGATGCTCCTCCTTGGTCGGAAAGGAGGGGGCCGTCGCAGGCTCACCTGCGAGGGCTGAGAAGCCCGACTCCCTACGCCGGTATCAACCGGATCAGGTTCGAGGGTCTGCGGTGGTCCGCACTCTCAGCGTCCAGACCCCTGCGGGTCCGACGCTCCCCTGTCGTTCGCCGCGATCCTACGCCGCCCCTGAGCAGCGCACGCGCGCTCACCGGGCTACGGTCGTCGCAGACCCGTCACCACACCCGGAGGCTCCCGTGACCGACAAGCAGACCCAGTCCATCGTCGCCAAGCTCATCGGCGCGGGCGCGGCGTTCGCCGCCGCCCTGGTCGTGCAGAAGGTGCTCAACCTGGCGTGGCGGGCGAAGACCGGGCACAACCCGCCGCCCGCCGACGACCAGGGCGACGCCGGGCTGGCGGAGATCGTGGCCGCAGCGGCGATCACCGGGGCGCTCGTCGCGATGTCCCGGGTGCTGGCCACCCGGGGCACCGCGCGGTTCACGGCGAAGGTCGACGACTGACCGGACGTCGACCCGCTGGACTGACGCGAGCCACTACGGCGCCAGGCTCGGCGGCGCCATGATCCCGAACTCGCGCAGCACCCGCTTCGCCGCGTACCACCCGCCGAGGCCGTGCACGCCGGGGCCGGGCGGGGTCGACGCGGAGCACAGGTACACCCCGGCGCGGCCGGAGAAGTACGGGTCGAGTCGGCGGGTCGGCCGCGCGAAGAGCTGGCCGATGCTGGCGCGCCCCGCGGAGATGTCGCCGTCGACGTAGTTCTCGTTGTGGTCGCTCAGGTGCGCGGCCGGGATGCACCGGGACGTGACGACGACGTCCCGGAACCCGGGGGCGTACCGCTCGATGTGCCGGGTGACGGCCTCGGTCACGTCCACGTCGGACCCGGACGGCACGTGCGCGTAGGTCCACAGGGGCCGTCGGCCGTGCACCTGGCGGGTGTCGTCGACGACGGACGGGTCGCTGACCAGCGTCATCGGCAGGTCCGCGTGCTCGCCGCGGGCGACCGCGTTCTCCGCGCGGGCCATCTCGGCACGCGTCCCGCCGACGTGCACGGTGCCGGCACGCCCGACCTCGGGCACGGTCCACGGCACGGGACCGTCGAGCACGAAGTCGACCTTGGCCGCCGCGTCGCCGTACTCGAAGGCGTCGAGCGCCTCCCGCGCCCGCGGGGGCAGCCGGTGGCCGAGCACGTCGACGAGGGTCCGCGGGGTGGTGTCGAAGACGTAGCAGTGCGCGATCGGGAGGTCGGCCTCGGTGCGGACGCGGTGGTCGCTACGGACCGTGCCGCCGTGCGCCTCGAGGTCGCGCACCAGCGCGGCGGTGATCGCCCCGGAGCCGCCGCGCGGGATGGGCCAGCCGCCCTCGGCGTGCGCGAGGGTGCCCAGCAGGAGGGCGGTGCCTGCGCCCGCGATCGACGGCAGGGGCGTGATCGCGTGCGCCGCGACTCCGGTGAGCAGGGCGGGGGCGACGTCGCCGACGAACCTGCGGTCCCACGCGCGCGTGCCCTGCTCGAGGATGCCGAGCCCGAACCGTGCTGCCGCCAGGGGGTCGACCAGCGGCACCGACCGCTTGTCGAACAGCGCCACCCGGACCGCCGCCGCGGGGTCCCCGCCGACCAGCGACCGCCACACCGCACCGTCCACGCCGAGCTCCTCGACGGTCCGGTCGAGGTCCCGGTACGCCACGCCCGCGCGCCCGTCGGGGAGCGGCTGGGCGTACGAGACCTCGGGCACCAGGAGCTCGACCCCGCGGGCCCGCAGGTCGAACTGCTGGAAGAACGGGGAGGCCCACGCCATCGGGTGGACGGCGGAGCAGATGTCGTGGGTGACGCCGTCGGCGAGGCCGAGGTCGAGGGTCCGCGCCCCGCCGCCGACGGTCGGCTGCGCCTCCAGGACCGTCACCCGCAGGCCGGCGCGCGCGAGGGTGACGGCGGCGGCGAGACCGTTGGGGCCGGAGCCGACCACCACCACGTCCGGTCGCGTCATCGCGTCCTCCTCCTCGCCCTCGGTCTCGCGGGTCGGCGTCGGGTCGACGCCTCAGTCTCGGGGGTCGTCGTCCTCGGCGCGACCATGGTCCCGCACCTGCGCGCGCTCCTGGTCCTTGGTCAGCTCGTCGACCACCAGGAGGTCGCTGCGGACCTTGCCCGTCCGGTAGCCGGCCCGTCCGACCATGTGCGCCGCCACGGGTGCGGTGAGCATCTGGAACACCGCGACGAGCACCAGAGCCCACACCGCCCCGCCGGACCGCAGCCGCAGCGCGAGGCCGATGAGCACGAGCGCGAGGCCGAGGACCTGCGGCTTGGTGCCCGCGTGCATGCGTGCGAGCAGGTCCGGGAAGCGCAGCACGCCGACGCCGGCGGCGAACGCGAGGAAGGCGCCGCCCAGCAGGCACACGGCGGAGGCCACGTCGGCGACCGTCGTCCACTGGTCCTGGGTCATCCTCGGACCTCCCCCTCGGCGCCGCCGCCGTGGTGCTCGTCGTACCCCTCACGACGGCCCGTGCGACGCGCGCCCTCGGCCTCGTCCTCGGCGTCCATGCGCTCGGCCTCCTGGGCGGCGATCTCCTCCCGGGTGCGCACGCGGCCCTCGCCCTCCGGCTCGACCGCCGCGAACCGCGCGATGGTCACGGACCCGACGAAGCCGACGAGCGACAGCACCACGAGGACGGGGACGACGTCGGTGCGGCGCTCGACGGCGGCGTACAGCGCGACGGCCACGATCATCGACGTCACCACGATGTCGAGCGCGACGGTCCGGTCGAGCATCGACGGACCCTTCTCCGCGCGGATGATCGCCAGCACCGCCCCGACGGTGAGCAGGATCCCGCAGACCCAGATGACGACGGTCATGTGCGCACCCCCAGCCCGGCCGCGGCCAGCTCCTCGTCCGACGCGAACGCCCGCAGCACCCGCTCCTCCTGGTCCAGCACCGCCTGGCGGGCCGCCTCGATGCCGCCGCTCTGCCGCACGTCGAGCACGTGCAGGTACAGCATCCCGGTGAGCCGGTGCGCCTCGACCACGAGCGAGCCCGGCACCAGCGAGGACAGCTCCGCGGTCAGCGTCAGGTACAGGTCGGAGTGGCTGCGCAGCTGCACGCCGATCACCGCGCCGTGCGGCACGTACCGGGGCCGGAGCGCGATGAGGCTGACCTCGAAGGACGCCTTCACCAGGTCGACGGCGAACCGGCCGGACAGCCGCAGGAAGCCCAGCGGACGGAACCGCCCGTGGAAGTCGATGGGTGCCATCCGCAGCCCGGTGGTCACGGCGAGCGCGATCACGAGGCCGGACAGCACGTTGCCGACGGACAGGTCCCCCCACAGGAAGACCCACACGACGGTCAGCCAGACGACCGTCGCCCACTGGGTGCGCCACCGGTGCCGGCGCGGGTGCAGGCTCATGGCTGCTCCTCCGCCACGTCGTCGGAGACGCCCTGGCCGCGCTCGCCGTCGGGCAGCACGGCGTCGACGTACGGGGTGCGCTCGGTCAGCGAGACGGCCGCGCGCTCGGTGTAGGCGTACAGCGGGCCGGCCGCGACGGTGAGCAGCAGGCCGACGGAGATGAGCGCGGCGGTCGGCGCGACCATCCCGAACGGCAGGCGCACCGGCGGGCGGGGCTCCTCGGGGGTCTGCCAGAACGCCTTGTTCCACGCCTTGACCAGCGCGTACAGCGTCAGCAACGAGGTCAGCACCGACCCGACCACCAGCACGTACGCCAGCGGGGTGCCCAGCTGTACACCCGCTTCGAGGAGGCCCACCTTGCCCAGGAACCCGGACAGCGGCGGGATCCCGGCCAGGTTCATGGCGGGCACGAAGAAGAGGATCGCGAGCAGGGGGGTCAGCTTGGCCAGACCGCCCAGCTTGGTCAGGGACGTCGACCCGCCCGCACGCTCGACCAGGCCCACCACCAGGAACAGCGCGGTCTGCACGGTGATGTGGTGGGCCACGTAGTAGATGGCGGCGGTGTAGCCGAGGTTCGTGGCCATGGCGATGCCGAACACCATGAACCCGATGTGGCTGACCAGGGTGAAGGACAGGAGTCGCTTGATGTCGTCCTGCGCGACGGCGCCGAGGATCCCGATCACCATCGTCGCCAGCGCCGCCCACATCAGGGCGTCGTCCAGCCGCCCGCCGGGGAACAGCAGCGTCTGCGTGCGGATGATCGCGTACACGCCGACCTTGGTCAGCAGGCCCGCGAACACCGCCGTCACGGGTGCGGGGGCGGTCGGGTAGGAGTCCGGGAGCCACGCGGACAGCGGGAAGATGGCCGCCTTGATGGCGAACGCGAGCAGGAGCAGCACCTGCAGGACGAGGCTGACGCCGGGGTCGATCTCGGGCAGGCGGATGGCCAGCTGCGCCAGGTTCACGGTGCCCGTGGCCGCGTAGATCATCGCGATCGCGACCAGGAACAGCACCGAGGACAGCAGCGCGACGACGATGTAGATGGTCCCCGCGCGGATGCGCTCACCGGTGCCGCCGAGCGTGATGAGCACGTAGCTGGCGGCCAGCAGGATCTCGAAGCCGACGTAGAGGTTGAACAGGTCGCCGGACAGGAACGCGTTGGCGACACCCGCGGTCAGCACCAGGTACGTCGGGTGGTAGATCGAGACCGGCGCGGACTCCTCGTCGTCCTCACCACCCTGCGCGAGCGAGTAGAGCAGGACGCAGAGGGTGACCGCGCTGGAGATCGTGAGCATGAGCGCGGACAGCCGGTCCGCCACCAGGTCGATGCCGACGGGAGCCGCCCAGCCACCGACGTCCACGACGAGCGGGCCGTCGTCGGCGAGCACGAGCAGCGCGAGGCTGGCGACGAGCACGAGCGCGAGGGCCACCACGGTGACGAACCGCTGCACGTTCGGCCGGCGGTAGAGCGCGAGCGCGAGGCCCGCGGCGGACAGCGGGATGACGACGGGGAGCGGGACGAGCCACGTGTAGTCGTTCACGGGCGCACCTCCCGGGCGTGCGCCGGTGCACCTTCGTCGGTCTCGTCGCGCGCTTCCGCCGCTTCCTCGTCGAGCGTCTCGGCCGCGACCTCCGTGTCCAGGTCGGCGAACGCGCGCTCGTCGACCGCCGCGAGGTGCGCGATGCGGCGGTCCTCGACGTCGTCCTGCACCTCGTCGTGCCGGTGCAGCTGCCACGATCGGTAGGCCAGGGCCAGGAGGAACGCGGTCATGCCGAGCGTGATGACGATGGCGGTCAGCACCATCGCCTGCGGGAGCGGGTCGCTCATCTGCCCCTCGGGCTCCGCGCCGACGATGGGGGGTCGCCCCGCCGCGCCGCCCGCCACGAGGAACAGCAGGTTCGCGCCGTTGCCGATGAGGATGACGCCGATCAGCACCCGCGAGAGGCTGCGCTCGAGCAGCAGGTAGACGCCCGCGGCGAACAGCACGCCGATGGTGACGACGAGGACGATGTTCGGGCTCATGTCGATCACGGCTCGCCCCCGTCCCCGCCGACCGGTTTCGCGGTGGCGCCGACCTGCGCGGGGACCTCCCCCTCGGCGTCACCGCCCACCGCGTCGCCGCTCACCGGGTCCTCGCCCGTCTCCGCGCGACGGTCGATCTCCGCCCCGAGACTGCGCAGGATGTCGAGCACCAGGCCGACGACCACCAGGTAGACCCCGACGTCGAAGAACAGGGACGTGACCAGGTGGACGTCGCCGATCACGGGGATGTGCAGGTCGATGATCCAGGACTGCAGCACCTCGCCACCGGCCAGCAGCGCGAGCAGGCCGACACCGGCGGACAGGAACAGCCCGAGACCGAGCAGCAGACCCGGCTGCACCGGAGCCGCCTCGCCCAGCTCGTACCGACCACCCGCGAGGTACCGCACGATGAGCGCGATGCCCGTCACCAGGCCCGCCGCGAACCCGCCACCGGGGGCGTTGTGCCCGCTGAACAGCAGGAACACCGAGTAGACGATCATCGTGTGGAACAGCAGCCGGACGACGACCTCGAAGATCACCGACCGCCGCTGCGGCGCGAGCGTCCGTCCGGCCTGCAGCCACTCCCGGCCGCGTGACGCGCTCGACGGCACCGCGGACTCGTCGCGGTCGGCCACCATCCCGCCCGCGTCGACCGCGGCGTCGTCGCCGCCCGGACGCCGCAGCGCCGCCATCGGGTCCGGTACGCCGCCCCAGACGGCACGCTCGGTGCGGGCCTCGTCGGCCCGGTAGATCGCCCCCGCGCGGCGCGAGAGGAAGACCAGCGACGCGACGCCCGTCGCCGCCACCAGCAGCACCGAGATCTCGCCCATGGTGTCCCACGCGCGGATGTCGACCAGGGTCACGTTCACGATGTTCTTGCCGCCCCCGAAGCTGTACGCCTCCTCCGCGAAGTCCTTCGACACCGGCAGGTGCACGCGCGCGCCGGGCGCGACCAGCGCGATCCCGGCAACGGTCAGCCCGACCGCGAGCCCGAGCGCGAGGCGCACCCACCGGCTGGCGGCGAGCGGACGGTCGGAGAAGTACGGGGGCAGCCGGCGCAGCACCAGCACGAAGACGACCAGCGTCACGGTCTCGACCAGCACCTGCGTGAGGGCCAGGTCCGGGGCACCGTGCAGCAGGAACAGACCGGCGACGGAGTAGCCGCCGATGCCCAGCAGGATGACGGCCTTGAGCCGCCGCCGGGCGCGGGTGACCAGCAGCGCCGACGCGATCACACCCGCCGCGAACACGAGCTGTGCGGGCGTGTCCCACCACCGGACCTGCGACGGGAACACTGTGCTGCCCAGCGCGGTGCCGCCGACCGCCACGACGAACACGACGAGGATCAGGCCGAGGTACAGGGGCAGCGAACCGCGCTGGGTGACCGCGGTGACGTCGGCCGCCACGTCGTCGAGCCGCCGCATGAAGCGCCGGTACACCCGGTCCGCCTCCGGCCCGTGGTACGCGGCGGTCTGCCAGCGCTCGACGCGGTCGCGGATCGCGAACAGCAGCGCGCCGCTGAGCAGGATCGCGAGCGTGAGGACGAACGTCGGCGTGAACCCGGCCCACAGGACCAGGTGCCCGGGCTCGCCCTCGGGGTAGGTGTCCGCGTACGGCGCCAGCAGGTGCTCGCCCAGCTGCGGCAGCAGCGCGACGGCCAGCCCGAGGACCGCGAGGATCATCGCCGGCCACACCAGCAGCAGCGACGGGTGCGTGATGGGGGCGGGCTCGGCCTTGTCGTGGGAGGCCTCGTGGATGGAGGTGCCCGGGGCCGTCGACTCGCTGACCTCTTCCGGGACGACCGCGGGCTTCGTCGAGAACGCGCCCCACCACAGCCGCAGCCCGTAGGCGACCGTGAGCACCGACCCGACCGACACCGCGACCAGCACGATCATCCCGGCCGTCGTGTCGTCCAGGTGCCCGAGCGCCTCGAGCCCGGCCTCCTTGGCGACGTAGCCCGCGAACGGCGGCAGGCCGATCATCGACGCCGTCGCCAGCGCGCCCGCGAGCGCGGTCAGCTTGAGCTCGCGGCCGACCCCCGACAGCCGCCGCAGGTCACGCGTGCCGGTGGCGGCGTCGACCACGCCGACGACGAGGAACAGCGCCGCCTTGAACATCGCGTGCGCACCCAGCATCGCCAGGCCTGCGAGCGCGGTCGCCCTGGTGCCCAACCCCACCAGCAGCACGATCAGGCCGAGCTGGCTGACGGTGCCGAACGCGAGGATCAGCTTGAGGTCGTGCTGCCGCAGCGCCCGGTAGCCGCCGAGCAGCATGGTCCCGCAGCCGAGCACGACGATGATCCAGACCCACGTCGGGTCCGTCGAGTACGCCGGGGCGAACCGGGCGACCAGGTAGACACCGGCCTTCACCATGGCCGCCGCGTGCAGGTACGCGCTCACGGGCGTCGGTGCCGCCATCGCCGCGGGCAGCCAGAAGTGGAACGGGATGAGCGCCGACTTGGTCACCGCGCCGGCCAGCAGGCAGACGATCGCGACCGTGACCGCGGTGGTGCCCTGCGGGGGGTCCGCGATGACCTCGGACAGCAGGTAGGTGCCCGCCGCCTCGCCCAGCAGCACCAGGCCGACGAGCATCGCCAGACCACCCGCGGTCGTGATGACGATGGCCTGCATGGCGGCCCGCCGGCTCGCCTTGCGCTCCGCGTAGTGGCCGATGAGCAGGTACGACGTGACCGTCGTCAGCTCCCAGAACGTGAAGAGGAGCAGCAGGTCGTCGGCGGTGACCAGACCGAGCATCGCGCCGCTGAACGCGACGAACACGCCACCGAACCTGCCCAGCCCGGCCGCGCTCGTCTTGAAGTACGCCGAGCAGTAGATGAGCACCAGGGCACCGACTCCGCCGACGATCAGCGTCATCAGCCACGACAGCGTGTCCAGCCGGAACGTGAGGTTGAGGCCGAGGACCGGGATCCACTCGACGTTCTCGACCGGCCCGTTCCCGGACTGCACCCGCGACGTCCAGCTCAGCGCCCAGACGGCGGCCGCGGCGGGGGCGAGCGCCAGGACCCAGAACGCCTTGCGGCCCATCCAGCGGACCAGCACGGGCGCGACGACGGCTGCGGCCAGGTGAACGGCGAGCAGCAGAAGCACGTCCGGCTCCGTCCTGTAGGGCGGGTGGTCGGTCGGTCGGGGTCGTCAGGTTCTCGATGTCAGGCACAGGTGCAGGCACGCGTCAGGAGCCACACAGAACGCCCCCGCGATGCACTGAGATTTGGTCAAGACTCTACCAACCGAATTCCCACACCTCTTCCCACGGAGCCGGGAGCGGGGCGTCGGTCATGTCACGTCCGCACCGGGAATGCGACGAGCCGCACGGACGCACGGCTCCCGGGCCGGCTCGGCTGCTGCACCCGACGAGTTCGGCTGCGGGTGTCGAGTTCGGCGGGTGTGGGCGCCCGACGCCGCTAGCGTGGCGGCGTGAATGCGCTGCAGGTGGTGTGCCTGGTGATCGTGCTCGTCGCGACCGTGGTCGGGGTCGCGATCTTCGCGCGCGGTGCGCGCGAGATCGTGCGGACGGTGCGGGTCGGACGGGCGACCGGTGGGCGGTGGACGCCCGTCGGGCCCCGGCTGGCGACACTGACCCGGGAGGTGCTCGGGCACGGGCGGTTCCAGCACCGGCCCGTGGTCAAGGTGGCGCACTGGGTCGTGATGGTCTCGTTCGCGCTCCTGTTCCTCACCCTGGTCACGGGGTACGGACAGGTGGTCGACCCCGCGTTCGCGCTGCCCCTGATCGGGCACCTCCCGCCGCTGGAGTGGGCGATCGAGGCGATCGCGTGGCTGTCGCTGGTCGGCATCCTGGCGCTGATCACGCTGCGGATCCGGCTCGGCGCACGGGATCGGGGGTCCCGGTTCTTCGGGTCGAACCAGGCCCAGGCGTTCTTCGTCGAGGCGACCGTGCTCGCGGTGGTGCTGTGCGTGATCCTGCTGCGCGGGCTGGAGTACGCGCTGTACTCCGGGGACGCGTGGCACTTCCCGCTGACCGCCTGGTTCGGGGCGTCGTGGGTGGGGGTGGCGCCGGCGACGCTGGAGAACGCGATCGTCGTCGTCGCGACCGTGAAGATCGTCGTGTCGATGTCGTGGTTCGTCGTCGTCGGCCTGCAGCCCACGATGGGCGTCGCGTGGCACCGGTTCCTCGCCGTCGTCAACGTGTACGCGCGCCGCGACCCGCGCGGGGGCGTCGCCCTCGGTCCGCTGCAGCCGATGACTCTGGGTGGACAGCCCGTCGACCTCGCGGCGCTGGAGGACCTTCCCGACGACGCCCGCCTCGGGGTCGGCGCCATCGAGGACTTCACGTGGAAGGGGCTGCTCGACTTCTCCACGTGCACCGAGTGCGGCCGCTGCCAGGACCAGTGCCCCGCGTGGGCGACGGGCAAGCCGCTGTCCCCGAAGCTGGTCACGCTGGCGCTGCGGGACCACGCCGCCGCGACGGCCCCGTATCTCCAGGCGGGCTCTCATCAAGGCCTCGACCTGCTGGGCACCGGCGTCATCGACCCCGACGCCCTCTGGGCCTGCACGATGTGCGGCGCGTGCGTGCAGCAGTGCCCCGTCGACATCGAGCACGTCGACGCGATCGTCGACATGCGGCGGTACCAGGTGCTCATGGAGTCGGCGTTCCCCAAGGAGCTGGGCGGCACGTTCACCAAGCTGGAGCGGCAGGGCAACCCGTGGGGCCTGCCGGCGCGCAACCGGCTGAACTGGGCGAAGGGCCTCGAGTTCGACGTGCCCGTGGTCGGGGTCGACGTCGAGTCGGCGGCCGAGGTCGAGTACCTGTTCTGGGTGGGCTGCGCAGGCGCGTACGAGGACCGCGCGATCCGCACGACGAAGGCCGTCGCGGAGCTGCTGCACACCGCAGGGGTCAGCTTCGCGGTGCTGGGCGACGGCGAGTCCTGCACCGGTGACCCCGCCCGACGGGCCGGCAACGAGCTCCTGTTCCAGATGCTCGCGAGCGGCAACGTCGAGATGCTCAACGAGGTCGGCGCGCAGCGGATCGTCGTGACCTGCGCCCACTGCTTCAACACCATCTCCCGCGAGTACCCGCAGCTGGGCGGCCGGTACGAGGTGGTCCACCACACCGAGCTGCTGAACACCCTCGTCGCGGACGGCCGGCTGACGCTCCTCGAGAAGACCGACGAGCGCACCGTGACCTACCACGACCCCTGCTACCTGGGCCGGCACAACCAGGTCTACTCGCCGCCGCGGGACCTGCTCGGCGCGATCCCCGGCGTCCAGGTCACGGAGATGCCGCGCAACCGCGAGCAGTCGTTCTGCTGCGGCGGGGGCGGCGCACGCGTGTGGATGGAGGAGTCGATCGGCACCCGCATCGGCACCGCCCGGGCGGAGGAAGCCATCGCGACGGGGGCGGACGTCGTCGCGACGGCCTGCCCGTTCTGCACGGTCATGCTGACGGACGGGGTCGCCGCGTCGCAGACGGTGGGCGTGCCCGAGGTCACCGACATCGCCCTGCTCCTCCTCGACCGGGTGCGCGAGTGACCGACCCGCGCAGAGCCTCCAGGACGCCCTCTCCCGGCTCGGGCACGACGTCGACGCGGTCTACGGTGCCGGAGCCAACAGGCCCGGGGTGACCCTCAGCTCCGCGTAGTACGCAGGATCACCGGTGACCACCGTGCGCGTCGTGCCGAGCACCGGGTCGATCGCGACGAGCGACGCCGTGGCGGGCGCTGCCTCTGTCGAGGGCGGTCGGGACGTCGCCACGATCTCGGACCCGCGCACGCCCTGGATCTCCAGCCCGGGCGGCCCGCCCGTGCTCAGCGCCACGACGCCGTCGTCCGTGATCTCCCACCACGACGCCGCGCTCTCGCTCTCGCCGGGTTCGATGGTCCCGGCGACGAGCCGGTCCCCGACGCGCCACACCCCACCGAGGTACCCCTGCGCGGGCAGACCGACGACCTGTCGGGGGTCGCCCCCGTCGACAGGGACGAGCCAGACCTCCGTGCCCGTGCCGTCCACGTCGAACGGCGTCCCGCCCGCGGCCGTGCACACCATCAGCAGCAGCGTGTCGTCGACCCACATCCGCGCTCGGCACGCGTCGCGGCGGTCGGGATAGGGGACGGGGAGCGTGCTCGGCGTGAACCCGTCCGTCGCGATCGCTCGGGGGCCGGCGGCGTCGTTCACGACGATCTGGGACCGGTCGGGGCTCTGGACCCACCCCGCCGCGCCGGACGGGGTGCCGACCGGCACGCTGGCCCCACGGACCACACCGTCGGGCCCGACCCTGCTCAACCGACCCTCGGGCTCGCCCCACGCGGTCACCAGGAGGTCGGAGGTGCCGTCGCCGACGAACTGCGCGCTGCCGCCGGCGTCCAGTGCCGGGCCGGTGTCACCCGTCACCAGGTCGATCACGTGCGCGAACCCGTCCGGGCCGACCGCAGCCACCAGCGAGCTCCCCGGGAGCCAGTCCATGAGGTGCCAGCCGTCGAGGACGCCCGGGGGGACGACGAAGGGCTGCCCCTCCGGGCTGACCAGGTAGTTGGTCTCCGGCACGAGGGTGGTCCCGTCCTTGTTCACGGCGATGTAGGCGAACATCGTCCAGCCGTCGCCAGTGGTGTCCAGCATCCCCGGCACCAGGGGCTGGGCGTCGCGGAGTGCCCAGGTCGTGGTCGCCGTCGTCGTGGGGATCGGCGTCGAGGTGCTCGTCGACGTGCTGGTCGGGGCCGGGAGCGCGGGCGGCGCCGGGGTGCGGCTCCCGGAGAGCAGGGTGCCGACGACGACACCGCCCACGACGGCCACCGCGGTGAGCGCGACGGACCCGGCGCGCACGGCACGACGCCGAGAGACCCTACGGGCGAGCGAGCCGGACTCGACGGTCCGGTCGGGTGCGTTGGCGTCGGCCGCGAGCCGCTGCGCCTCGGCGAAGCCGCGCAGGGCCGCCGTGATGTCGTCGCTCATCGTGCGCTCCTTCCCAGGTCGGTGACGCGCACGGACTCGAAGTCGTCCGCGGCGTCGGAGGCGGGCACCTGCAGGGTGGTACGGAGCTTGGCGGCCCCGTCGGAGAGGTAGCGCTTCACGGAGCCCTCGGAGATGTGCAGTGCAGCAGCGATCTCGGCGACGGGCAGGTCGTCGAAGTACCGCAGCACGACGCAGGCGCGCTCCCGCGGCGTCAGGCCGCGCAGAGCAGCGCCGACGTCCGCCGACGCGGTCGCCGCACTGTCCGCTCCCGGCACTGTCGGCACGTCGTCGACCAGGTGCGCCTTGCCGCGTGCCGTGCGGCGGGACCGCGCCTGGTCGAGGAACACCGTCCGGATCGCCTGCCGCACGTAGCCCTCGGCGGCGTGGATCTCCGTGACCGCACGGGGGCGCGCGAACGTGCGCACGATCGCGTCGTGCACCAGGTCCTCCGCGTCACGCCGGTCGACGACGAACAGGCACGCGTAGGCGACCAGCGCCGAGCGTCGTTCCCGGACCATGTCGTCCAGGACCCCTCTCCAGTGCATCGCCCACCTCCGTCGCCTCGACCCTGCTCCTGACACCACAACGCGCAGGTGCAGAAGAACGTTGGGCCATCGGGGCCGATGCGAAGACGGCCGTCACCCGGACGGCGTAGTCAGAAGACTTCGTCCTACCGGGCGCGACGAAGGCTTCGGGCTAGGCCTTGCCGGCCTTCCAGTAGCCGCAGAACGTGACGTTGCCCTTCGGGACGCCACGCTCGCCGACCAGGTACCGGCGCGCGCCCGTGGCGATCTTCGACTCCCCGACGGCGAACGCGTACGGCGTGCCGGGCAGCCACTCGATCTCCCGGAGCCGCTCCAGCGCCGTGCCGCCGGCCCCCCGCGGGACCCAGTGCAGGGTCATCCCCGCGGGCGCGTCGACCTCCTGCGCGTCCTCGGCGTCGATGAGCTCGACGATCGCGTGCCCGACCGCGTCGCGCGGCATGTCCCGCAGGATGCCGAGGACGGCCGGCAGCCCGGACTCGTCGGCGACCAGCAGCGACCAGTCCGCCGGGACGGGCGCCCAGCCGCAGCCCTGGTCGATGAACGCGACCTCGGCGCCCCGCTCGACGGACTCCGCCCAGGGCCCCGCCACGCCGGCGGTGCCGTGGCAGACGAAGTCGACGTCGAGCTCCAGCTCGTCGCGCCGGAACGCCCGCACCGTGTAGTTGCGGATGACGGGCCGCGTCGACTTCGGCAGCACCAGGTAGCGCAGGTACGCACGGGTGTCGAACTTGTCGGGGAGGTTGTCGAAGCGCGCGTGGTCGTCGACCGGGACGGCGAGCCGGAACCACTGGTCGAACCCGCGGTAGTCGAACCGCCGGAGGTCCTCGCCGGTCAGCGTCACACGGACCATGTGCGGGGTGACGCGCTCGGTGCGGGCGACGTGCGCGTGCACCAGGCCGCTGGGGGCGTGCGTGACGGTGATGCTGCTCATCGGGTCTCCAGGGTGAGGAACGCGAGCTGGGCGCGCTTGTGCGGCAGCTCGATGACGGGTCCGGCGACGAAGCCGGTGCGGGTCATGCGGGCGAGGGCGCGGTCGTTGCGGACGTCGGGCTCGGCGACGACCCGCCGGGCACCGGGCAGGTCGCGCAGGAAGCCGACGATCGTGTCGAACAGCCGGGTCGAGGACCCCGGCCGGACGCGCGCCCCGACGAGCAGGTGGATGCCGACGTCGCCCGGCTGCACGTCGTAGCACTCGCCGAGCGGGTCGTCCGCGGGGTCGTACACCTGCAGGAGCGCGACGGGTTCGCCGTCGCGGCGGACCAGGTAGGCGTGGTGCGTCGGCAGGCTGTCGACGAAGGCGTACGTGTCCCGCAGCTCGTCGCGGCTCAGCTCCGCGAGGCCCCAGAACCCTGTCCCGGGCGCTGTCACCCAGCCGTGGATCGTGTCGAGGTCCCCCTCGGGGTCGAGGACCGTGGTCGTGATCCGCCCGAGGCCGTCGGCGAACCGCTCGTCCACGACGGCTCCGCGCGCACCGACGGGCAGGGCGACGCTCACCGGGACTCCTCCTCGAGCAGGTCCCAGTCGGTGACGATCTCGACGGTCTGCGCCGACGCCCACGCCGCCAGCTGGTCGGTGGCGTGCGGGCTCGCCGGGTCGCCCGACGCGCCGAACGGCACCCCCCACCGGCTGCGTCGGCGGTCGCCGAGGTCCCACACCCACCGCGCCACCGAGCCCCGCCACGACCGGTCGCTGACCCCCGGCACGCTCGCGGTGCAGCGGACGCAGTCGGTGTCGCCGGACAGCGGGACCGGGTCGACGACGGGACCGGGGTAGCCGAGCAGGGTCGGGACCGGCTGAAGGCGATGGCGGTCGCCCCACTGCACATCCGGGGCGGCCACTGCCCGTTCAAGAGCGACGCGCGCGACGGCCACGCCGTCGATCCCGGTCGTCGCGGCGCCCAGCAGCCGCGGCAGCGCGTCGGCGACCCGTGGTCCGACAGTCAGCCAGGGGTCGAGCAGAGCACCGCGACCGTGCGGGGCGTGCAGGGGCGCCAGCGCCGGATGCTCCACGAGGGCGAGGGCCACCTCGGTCCGCCAGGCGGCGAACGCCCCCGCGTCGGCGCTGTCGGCATCCATGTGCCGGTCCCACGCGAGCAGCCGGTCGCGCAGCGCCGAGGCCCCCGGCGACAGGTCGTCGGTCCGACGTACCCAGCCGAGCAGCTCGTCGGCACTGCCCAGCAGGGTGTCGCCGTGGATCGCCGCCATGTCCGCGGGCCCGGACGTGCCGCCCGCGTCGAGCAGGTCCCGGATCCGTCGTGCCCGGTACGGCGCCACATAGGCGCGGCCGAGGTCCCGCCCGGGGTCCGTGGGCCGCTCGTTGGCGTCGACGGCCACGTCGCTGACCCGCGTGGGCTCCGCCAGCCGGTGCCACGGCGCCGGTCGGGCGGCCGGCGACCAGGCGTCGTGCGGCAGCCGACGGTCGGGCGACGACCGGGTCACGACGAGCCCGGCGTCGAGGCTGAGCACCGTCTCGGTGTCAGCCGTGAGCACCCGGTTCACCGGGTCCACCCACCCCCGCAGGGCGTCGACCACGTCCGCGGCCGTGCGGGACCGGAGCAGCGGGAGCAGGCACGAGAACCCGACGTCGGACGCGACGCGGGCGGGGAACCGGATGCTGAACCCGTCGACGACCACCGGACCGCGCTCGGTCTCGACCACGTCGACGTCGACGTCGGCGCCGCCGCGCACCCGGATCGTCTCGACGTGCCGCGCCACGGGCGCCCACCCGTCCGGCCCGAGCGCCGACAGGCCGTCCGGCGAGAGCCGCTCCCGGAACACCTCGACGTGGTGCGCGATCGCGTTGGTGATCCCCCACGCGGTCGACCCGGTGTGCCCGAAGTGCTGCACGCCCGGCACCCCCGGGAACGCGAGGCCGAGCACGTCGAACTCGTCGCACGCGAGCCTGACCTGCTGGTACACCCCGGGGACCTCGATCATCCGGTGCGGGTCACCCGCCAGCAGCGGCCTGCCGGAGGCCGTGCGCGACCCGTGCAGCGCCCACCCGTTCGATCCCGACGACGCGGTCTCGGCGGAGCTGAACAGGTCGATCGCGTCCTCGCCGAGCGTCAGCCGGACGTGCTCGTTCCACAGCAGCCGGGGGAACATCGAGAACAGCGCGTGGTTGACGAGCATGATCCCGAGGGGCGTCCAGGCGGGCCACGGCTCGTCCGGGACGGAGCCGAACCGCGCGTCGAGGGCGGCGCGCTCAGCCGGGACGGGTCGACGCTCCGTGGCGACCAGCTCCCTCTCCTCGTTCACGCCGTCGACGTAGGCGTCGACGAACGCGCGGTCCTCGTCGGCCAGCGCCGCGTACGCCTTCTGCGCGGTGTCCGCCAGGCGTGCCCGCCGCGCGAACCGGTCCCACTCGAGGCCGTCGGCCCCGACCCGCTCGGCGAGCCGCCCCTCGGCCCGCCACCGGTCGACCTCGATCTGCCAGCCGCGGTCGCGCGCGGTGACGCGCCCCTGCTCGCGAGCCAGCTCCAGAACATCGGACGCCCGGACGTGGGGCACGCCGAGGGAGTCGCGGAAGACGGTCATGCGATCGGGTTGGCGAGCGTGCCCGCGTAGATCAGCGACGACGACTGGTCGGCCAGGTCCACCATCTGCAGCGTGTTGCGCAGCTGCAGGCGGTTGAGGCACGAGTGCGCGAAGCGGTCGGCACGCAGGTCGACGGCGGTCTCCAGGCCGGGATGGTCGGCCGCGTGCTCGTCGACGCACTCGCGCACCAGCGCCCAGAACGCGTCCTGGGGCAGCACGCCGTCCGTGTCGAGGATCGCCGCGAGGTGCCGGAGCACGCCGTCGAAGACGTCGGTGAAGATGGCCAGCGCCTGCTCGTCGGCGGGAACCACCTGCCGGACGCGCGCGACGCTGTCCGGCAGCGAGCGGGCACCGAGCACGGCGACCTCCTCCCCGACGTCCTTCATGAGCACGCGCGAGACTGCGTGCCCGTCGAGCACCAGGATGAGGTTCTCGCCGTGCGGCATGAACGCCAGCTCGTGCACCAGCAGGCAGTGCACCAGCGGGCGCAGGTAGGCACGCAGATACCGGCGGACCCAGTCCTGCGGCGCCAGCCCCGACGCCCGCACGCAGGCCGTGACGAACGCGTCGCCGTCGGCGTCCCGGTGCAGCAGCGCGGCCATCGTCGCCAGGCGCTCGGTCGGCCCGACCAGCGGCACCGGGCTCTCCCGCCACAGGGCGGCGAGCATCTTGCGGTGTGCGCTGGGTGCCGGCGTCCGGTGGTAGACGTCCCCGGTGTAGCCGACGGACACCCGCTCCCGGAGCACCTGGAAGCCGCACGCGGCCAGCGTCGGGTCCTCGCTGACCAGCTCGAACACCCAGTCGTTGATGGCCGGCGTCGCCCGCATGTACGCCGGGGACAGGCCGCGCAGGAACCCCATGTTCTGGATGGCCAGCGCCACCTTGACGTAGTGCCGGTCGGGCCGCGTGGTGTTGAACAGCGTGCGGATCGACTGCTGCGCCGCGTAGTCGTCGTCGGCGTTCCCCAGCGGCACCAGGTCGCGACGCGCGACGTCGGGCGCGAACGTCACGGCGACCCGGTGCTCCCACTGCCACGGGTGCACGGGGAGGTAGCGGAAGTCGGCGGGGTCCTGACCTTCCGAGAGCAGGACGGCCTCGAACCGGTCGAGCGTCCGCGCTCCCAGCTCGTCGAGGTAGAAGGCGTCCTCGTCCAGACCGGACCCGAGCGCGAGGTGGCTGGCCGCCTTGCGCACCCCGAGCCACAGTGGGCGGATCGGCGCCCCGGCCTCGGGCGAGTACGCGGCGTGCTCGTCGACCCCGAAGCCGATCCGGCCGTTGTTGGCGACGAACGACGGGTGCCCCTCGGTCATCGCGCGCTCGACGGTCGGCAGGTCGGCGTGCAGGAGGTCGGTCGCCGACGGGCCGCCGTGGTGGACCTTGAACGCCGCGCTCGCCAGCGTCGACGACAGCTCCTCCAGGTACACCGCGAGCAGCGCGTCAGGGATCTGCAGCAGCGGCTGCAGCTCGAGGACCAGCGCCAGGGCGTCGAGCTCCGCGGGCGCACCCTCGACCGTCCGCGTCAGCGAGGCCTCGTCGATGGCCCAGTGCTCGAGCGCCAGCCGGCGGGCACGGAACCGGTAGTCGACGTCGGCGAGGGTCACGCGGAAGCCCGCACCGTCGGCGACAGGGGCGAGCAGGCGCTCGTGCGCGAACTCCGACAGCGCCTTGGTGACGAGGTGGCGGTGCGCGACGGCCATCGCGACAGGGTTGAGGTGCGGCGCGAGGGCCGGTCGGATGAGCAGCTCGGTCATCGTCGGCTCCCCGTGGTGACGCGTGCATGGAAGTCCTCGGGCGTGCACACCGCGAGCGAGGCGCGCTTGCCGGGCAGGTCGATCTCCCGCAGCACGCGGAACCCGACCTCCGCGTTCTTCGCCGCGACCCGCACGTTGCGCACGTCGGGCTCGACGACGACCCGCGTGGCCCGCAGCTCGTCGAAGCAGAACGCGACGGTCGCGCGCATCACGGCGGACGTCAGCCCGCGCACGGGTCGGCCGACCGGCGGGGACACCAGCAGGTGCATACCCAGGTCGCCGGTCCTCACCTCGGGGACACCGTCGAGGAGCACGGCCGTCGGGTCGTACGTCTCGACGAGGAACGTCGGCTCGTCGTCGACGAACCCGAGCCACGCGTCCTGCCGGGGGTCGGCCGCCACCGCGGCCAGGTAGGCGCGGACGTCGTCGAGCGACAGTCCGCCCAGCTGCCAGAACGCGGACGCGGGATGCGTGAACCAGGCGTGCACCAGGGGTGCGTACCGGTGCCGGTCGAGCGGGAGGATCGCGATGCTCATCGGACCGCCACCCCCGCCGGCACGCCGAACTCCTGGAACGCGATCCGCCGCTCGACGGGGTAGATCTCCCGGCCGGTGATCGACGCGAGGATCGACGAGTTCCGCCACGCCCCGAAGCCGAGGTCGGGGGCCGTGAGGCCGTGCGTGTGCTCCTCGGCGTTCTGCACGAACACGCGGCCACGCCCGCCGTCGACCGAGTAGTCGCGCGCCACCGCGAACCGCCCGGTGTCGTCCCAGTCGAGCAGGTGCCGGATGCCGAGCACGAAGTCGGGCACCTGCGCGGCGTAGCCGGTGGCCAGCACCAGCGCGTCCGTCCGCCGCTCGTAGACCTCGTCGAGCTGGGCGTGCCGCAGGGTCAGCGTGAACGCCGCACCGTCCCACGTCGCGCCCAGCAGCTCGGTGTCGGTGAGCAGGGTCGTCGGCACCGGTCCGTCGATGCTCAGCCGGTAGAGGGTGTCGAAGATGTCGTCGACCAGGTCCCCGCTGATGCCCTTGTAGAGCGACCGCTGCTCGCGTCCGAGCCGCGAGCGCACGTCCGCCGGGAGCGCGTGGAAGTGGTCGGTGTACTCCGGCGAGGTCAGCTCCAGGGTCAGCTTGGTGTACTCCATCGGGAAGAACCGCGGCGACCGCGTGACCCAGTCGAGCCGGTCGGTGGTGCCCAGCAGGTCCCGGTAGATCTCCGCGGCGGACTGCCCGCTGCCGACGACGGTCACGGACCCCGCGTCCCGCAGCGCGTCCCGGTGGGAGAGGTAGTCGGCGCTGTGCACCACGGGCCCGCCCACGGTCGACGGCTGCACCGGCTGCGTGCCGACGCCGAGCACCACGTGCCGGCCGCGGAACGTCTCGCCGCGGTCGGTGGTGACGACGTAGTGGTCGTCCTCCTGCTCCAGCCCGGTCACGCGGCGACCCCACCGCAGAGACGGCAGCTGTGCGGCGACCCACCGGCAGTACGCGTCGTACTCCGCGCGCAGCGGGTAGAAGCTCTCGCGGATGTAGAACGGGTAGAGCCGCCCGGTCGCCTTGAGGTGGTTGAGGAACGAGTACGGCGAGGTCGGGTCCGCCATCGACACCAGGTCCGCGAGGAACGGGACCTGGATCGTGGCGCCCTCGATCATCATCCCGGGGTGCCAGCGGAACTCGTCGGCCGCGTCGAGGAACACCGTGTCGAGGTCGTCCAGCGGGGCGCTCAGGGCGGCGAGCCCCAGGTTGAACGGTCCGATGCCGATGCCGACGACGTCGTGGACACTCTCGTGGACAGTCACCGCGCACCCACCTCCGCTGCAGTGACCAGGTCGTCGCCCTCGACCAGCGCCGCACCCGCGCCGCGGACCAGGTCGAGCACCGCGCGCACGTCGGCGAGCGTCGTCTCCGGGTTGAGCAGCGTGAGCTTGAGGCACGGCCGCCCGTCCACCACGGTCTTCGCGACGGCCGCGCGCCCCGACTCGAACAGCACCCGGCGCACCAGCGGCACCAGGCGGTCGGCCTGCGCGTCCGTGACGTCGACGGGCTGGTACCGGAACAAGACGGTGCTGAGCTCGGTGCGACCGACCAGCTCGAGGTCCACGTCGCGCTCGATCTCGTCGTGCACAGCCGCGGCCAGGTCGAGCACCGCGTCGAACATCTCCCCGATCCCGTCGGGACCCAGCGCGCGCAGCGTGGTCCACAGCTTGAGCGCGTCGAACCGGCGGGTCGTCTGCAGCGACTTGTCCACCTGGTTGGGCTCCTCGGCATCGGCCGGGTTGAGGTAGTCCGCGTGCCAGGTGACGTGCCGCAGTTCGTCCGGCCGGGACACCAGCACCGCGCTCGACGACACCGGCTGGAAGAAGCTCTTGTGGAAGTCGACCGTGACCGAGCGGGCGCGCTCGATGCCGTCCAGCAGATGCCGCCGCGTCGGCGAGACCAGCAGCCCGCACCCGTAGGCGGCGTCGACGTGCAGCCACACGCCCGCGCGGTCGCACTCGTCCGCGATCAGGGCCAGCGGGTCGAGGCAGCCGCGGTCGGTCGTCCCGGCGGTCGCGACGACGCACATGGCCACCCGGTCGATCGCCGCGAGCGTGTCCAGCGCCCCCGCCAGCGCGGCGGGGTCCATCCGGCCGCGGGCGTCCGTCCGCACGAGCAGGACGGCGTCGTCACCGAGCCCCAGCAGGCGCGCGGACTTCTGCACGCTGAAGTGGCTGGACGCGGTGGCGACGATGACGAGCCGACGCACGACGTCCGCGCGGCTCTGCGCAGGACGGCTCGCGACTGCCGCCTCCCGCGCCAGCTGCAGCGCCTGCAGGTTCGACTGCGTGCCGCCCGACGTGAACACCCCGTCCCCGGCGGCGAACCCGATCCGCCCGCACGTCCAGTCGACGAGCTTGCGCTCCATCAGGGTGCCGATCGTCGACTGGTCGTAGGTGTCGAGCGACGGGTTCACCGCCGCGATGATCGCCTCGGCGACGACCGCCGGCACCGCCACCGGGCAGTTGAGGTGGGCCGCGTAGGCCGGGTGGTGGAACCAGACCGCGTGCTCGCCCACGAGGTCGTCGGCCTCCCGGAGCGCCGAGCGCGTGCCCAGACCGTCGGCGTCGAGGTCGACCGCGTCGACCAGCTGCTGGAGCTGCGCGCGGCTGGCGCCCGAGAACGGTTGCGAGGTGTCGCGCAGCCGGCCGGCGAGCCGGTCGACGGTCTCGCGCATCGCCTCCACGTAGCGGTCGGCGGACGTGGCGGAGAGCAGCTGGTGCACGCGGAGAGCCCCTTGTCGGCGAAAGACGATCGCGATCTTAGGTGATCCTAAGTAAGCATCGCCTAACGTAGCGGAATCCGGACATCCGTCAACCTGCGGTCCACCAGTAGGCGTTCATCGAATCGATACGTTCTCATCCGGGAAGGCGCTGTCCCCGCGGTGCCTCGGATGTCACGATGGAACCCGTGACAGATGGCCCCCAGCCCTACCTCGCCGTGATCGACATCGACGGCGCCCACCCGGTCCGCTCGGTGTTCCGCCTCCTCGGAGCCCACCGCAAGCGCGTGCTCACGGCGGTCGCGTTCTTCACGATGAAGGACGTCCCGCTCTGGCTCATGCCCGTGATCACCGGCAAGGTCATCGACGTCGTCGTCGCGGGCGGCCCGACCAGCGAGCTGTGGCTCTGGGCCGCCATCGCCGTCGCCGCCCTCCTGCAGAACTACCCGAACCACGTGCAGTGGACCAAGCTCTTCATGGGCGCGGTCCGCGAGATCGGCGCCGACCTGCGCAACGGGCTCACGTCACGGCTGCAGAGCCTCTCGATCGGCTTCCACTCCCGGGTCAGCGCGTCGATCGTGCAGACCAAGGTGGTCCGCGACGTCGAGAACGTCGAGGTGATGCTGCAGCAGATCGCCCACCCGTTGCTGTCCGCGACGATGGTGATGCTCGGCGCGATCGTCATGACCGCGCTCGCCGTCCCCGAGTTCCTGCCCGTCTACGCGCTGACCATCCCCCTCGCCGTGCTGCTCCGGTTCGTCCTCGCGCGCCGCTCGCGGGAGCGCAACGAGTCGTTCCGCCGCGAGGTCGAGCACTTCTCCGCGCGCGTCGGCGAGATGGCCACCCTCATGCCGATCACCCGGGCGCACGGGCTCGAGGCCACCGCCGAGGAGCGGGTCGCCGTCGGCGCCGAGGGCGTGCGGTCCGCCGGGTACCGGCTCGACGTCCTCAACGGCAGGTTCGCGTCGCTCAGCTGGGTGAGCCTCCAGCTGCTCGGGGTGCTCTGCCTGGTGCTGGCCGCCTGGGTGTCCATCACGGGGATCCTCGCCATCACCGCCGGTCAGGTGGTGCTGCTCAGCTCCTACTTCGCGCTCATCACCGGCTCCGTCACCGGGCTGCTCATGCTCCTGCCCATCGGCGCCAAGGGCCTCGAGTCCGTCCGGTCCATCGCCGAGGTCATGCAGGAACCCGACCTCGAGGTCAACGCGGGCAAGCGTCGCGTCGACCACGTCGAGGGCCGGCTGACCCTGGAGAACGTCCACTTCCGCTACCCCGACGCCGACACCGACGCCCTCGACGGCATCGACCTGACCATCGAGTCCGGCCAGACCGTCGCGTTCGTCGGCCCCTCCGGCTCCGGCAAGTCGACCGTGCTGAACCTGGCGCTCGGCTTCCTGCGGCCCACCGGCGGTCGCCTCCTGCTCGACGGCGTCGACACCGCCCTGCTCGACCTGCGCTCCGTCCGCACGCACGTGTCCGTCGTCCCCCAGGAGTCCGTGCTCTTCGAGGGGTCGATCCGCGACAACGTCGCCTACGGCCTGCCGAAGGTCTCCGACGAGCGCGTCCGCCAGGCCCTGGTCGACGCGAACGCCGCCGAGATCGTCGACGCCCTCCCCGACGGCTGGGACACCGTCGTCGGAGAGCGCGGCGCACGCCTGTCCGGCGGCCAGCGGCAGCGCATCGCCATCGCGCGCGCCCTCGTCCGCGACCCGCGCATCCTCCTGCTCGACGAGGCGACCTCCGCCCTCGACCCCGAGTCCGAGGCCGCGGTGAAGGAAGCGCTCGCCCGGCTCATGCAGGGCCGCACCACGCTCGTCGTCGCGCACCGCCTGTCGACCATCCGCTCAGCCGACAGGATCGTCGTGCTCGACGACGCCCGCGTCGTGGAGATCGGCACGCACGACGACCTGCTCGCCGCCGGCGGCCGCTACGCCCGGCTCCAGCGCGCCCAGCAGGTGTGACGCCTCAGCGTTCGTACGCCCACGAGCGGTCGGTGAGCATGCGGGCGATCGCCAGGCCGATGGCGAGCGCGGCGACGATGAGAGCGGCCTCGACCCCGAACGCCAGCGCCTCCACGGTGTTGCCGTTGGACATGTGGAACACCGCCCGGTACGCGAGGACCCCCGGCACCATGATCGTCACGGCCGGGACGTAGACCGTGATCCGCGGGACGTCGAGTCGAGGGGCCACGACGGCGGTGAGCAGCCCGACCACCAGCGCGGCGACCGCCGCGGCCGCCTGCGGAGGCACCGTCCCCTCGACCAGCTCGAGGCGCAGCACGTTCGCCACCATGCCGACCCCGGCCGCCGCGAGCGCGATGCGCCACGGGCTGTTGAACATCAGCGCGAAGCCGAGCACGCCGACGAAGCTGGCGACGAAGCGCAGCGCGAGCAGGAGCACGGGATCGAGCGCAGGGCCGACGGGTGGGTCGGGACTGAGCCCGACGACCAGCGACACCGCCCACAGCGCCAGCGCGGCGGACGTCAGGATCATCAGCGCGTGCACCAGGCGAGCGACCCCTGCCGAGAAGTCCAGCTTGGCCAGGTCGAGGAACCCGGTGACCAGCGGGAACCCCGGGACCAGGAACAGCACGGCGGACACGTACCCGGCCTCGTGGCCGGCCCACCCGGCGTCCACGGCCTGCAGGAGCCAGACGAAGCCGAGGTAGCCCAGGCACGCCACCGTGGCGCTCAGCATGGTGACGCCGAACTGGTTGAACCCGCGGTGCAGCATCGTGCGGCGCAGCGCCTGGCCGAGGAACGCGCCGATGACCACGCCGACGATCTCGATGACGCCGCCGCTGTTCAGGAACGAGAACGCCGCGCAGGCGATCGCCGCCCACAACGCGTTGAGCAGGACCGGGTAGAGCGGCGGCTTGTCGGCGATGCGGTCCAGCTCGGCGGCGACGTCGCCGGTCGTCACGTGGCCGGCTGCGTCCACGCGTCCCGCGAGGTGCTCCAGCTCGGTGAGCCGGTCGACGTTCACCCCGATCGTGCGCACCTCGGTCACCTCGGTGCGGAAGCTGGGTCCGCTGTGCGACGTCGTCGTGATCTCCGTGAGCGTCACGTGCGCCTCGTGCCGGTCGATCCCCAGCGCGTGCGCGACCCGCGCCATCGACGCCTTGACCCGGTAGGAGCCCGTCCCGGCCGACAGGCTCAGCCGCCCGACCCGCAGCACGACGCCGGACCGACGGATCAGCTCGAGCTCGTCGTCGTCCGGCACGGTGGGCACAGACCCATGATGGCGTGCTCGCACGCACACCGGCGCCAGGCAGCACACCGCTGGCGCGGTTCCGACCGGCTGGGGAGGATGCGCTCCATGAGCGGACAGTTCTACTCGGATGCGAAGCTGTACGACCGGCTGTTCCCGGGCGGCCGGCCGGCCGTCGACTTCTACCGGGCCGAGGCGGGTCGCCGCGGCGGGCGCGTCCTGGAGCTGGGGTGCGGCACCGGGAACAAGCTGATCCCCATCGCCGCCGACGGACATCCGTGCACCGGCCTGGAGCTCTCGCCGGACATGCTCGCCGAGGCTCGTCGCAAGGCGGCCGAGCGCGGGGTGGCGGTGGAGTGGGTGCAGGGCGACATGCGCGACTTCGACCTCGGCCGCACGTTCGATCTCGTGATCGTCGCAGCCAACTCGTTGCTCCACCTGCACGAGGCTGCCGACCTGGTGAGCTGCTTCCGGTCCGTGCGCGCGCACCTGGCACCCGGAGCGCGTCTCGTCTTCGACGTGTTCAACCCGGACGTGCGCCTCCTTGCCGGTGCCGACGGCGTCCGCCGCACGCGCGACGCGTTGGCGTTCGTGGATCCCGTCCGTGGCGACGTGCGGGTCGAGGTCGCCGAGACCTACGACGCTGCCGCGCAGGTGACCCGCGGGACCTGGCACTTCTCCGCCGGCGCCGAGCCCGACTTCGCCGTCGCGCCGCTGGAGATCAGGAGCATCTTCCCGCAGGAGCTGCCGCTGCTGCTCTCCCTGGCGGGGCTCCGGCTCGTCGAGCGCTTCGGCGACTGGTCTGGCGGACCCTTCACCGGCGACGCGGCGATCCAGCTCTGCGTCTGCGAGTCGGACTGACGAGAGGCGCGTCAGCTCTCCGCGGGCGCCACGCCGTCGCCCACGATCCGCAGCAGCCGCAGCAGCTCGGCCTGCTCGTCGGCGGACAGGCGACCGAGCCGCTCCGCCGCCCCCTCGTGCCGCTGCGCGGAGATCGCGGCGAGCATCGCGTGCCCCTCGGGCGTGAGCTCCAGCAGGGTCGCGCGCCGGTCGGTCGGGTCGGGCAGCCGCCGGACCAGCCCGTCCTCCTCGGCGACGTCCACCTTCGACGTCACGGATCGTGGCGCGACGTCGAGCGCGGCGGCCAGCTCGCCGAGCCGGCGCGGCCCGTCGCACCGCTGGAGGGTGCGGAGCAGCCGCAGCTGCCCGGGGGTGGTGCCCTGGAGCTCGAGCCGGGCGGCGGCGTCGCGGCGGACGCCACGGAGCACGCCGTAGAGGAGCTCGAGGAGCTCCCCGGAGCCGTCGGTGGAGGTCACGGCCGCGAGACTACCCCAACTTGTGATCCAGGCACATAGTGAGTTAACCTCACCATCGGCCCACAAGGCCCAGGACCAAGGAGGTGGTGCCCGTGTCGATGACTTCCGGCAGCCCCAACATGCGCAGCTTCGCCAAGGACCGCACGGTCGCGGACCACCGGCTGACGCGCGACACCCTCAGGCGCATCCTGCAGTTCGCGCGCCCGTACAAGGGCAAGCTCGCGGTGTTCGTCGCGCTCATCGCCGTCGAGGCGGCCGCCGGCGCGGTCACCCCCCTGCTGTTCAAGACCCTCATCGACGACGGCATCACGGCCGGGGACACCCAGGTGGTGCTCACCATGGCGGCCGTCGTCGCGGTGCTCGCCATCGTGACGGCCGGCCTGTCCGTCGCCGACCGCTGGGTGTCGTCCCAGGTGGGCGAGGGCCTGATCCGGGACCTGCGCACCGAGGTCTTCGACCACGTGCAGCGCATGCCGCTCGCCTTCTTCAGCAGGGCCAAGACCGGCGCGCTGGTGCAGCGGCTCAACGGTGACGTGCTCGGCGCGCAGCAGGCGTTCACGTCGACCCTGCAGAACGTGGTGAGCAACTCGCTGACCATCGTGTTCGTGCTCGCGGCGATGCTGAGCATGTCCTGGCAGCTGACCCTGCTCAGCCTGGTCCTGCTGCCGGCGTTCATCTTCCCGGCCCGCTGGTTCGGCAAGAAGATCGCGGCGATCACCCGCGAGAGCTACGCCCTGAACGCCGACGCCGCGCAGATCATGAACGAGCGGTTCAACGTGGCGGGCGCGCACCTGGTCAAGATCTTCGGGGACCCGCAGCGCGAGTCCCGGATGTACTCCGACCAGGTCGGCCGCGTGCGCGACATCGGCGTTACCCGCGCGCTCTACTCCACCTGGTTCCGCGTCGGCCTGACCACCCTCGCGTCGGTCGCCGTCGCCATCGTCTACGGGCTGGGCGGCGTCATGGCGATCCGCGGGCAGCTGACCGTCGGCGTCGTCGTCGCGCTCACCGCCTACCTCGGCCGCCTGTACGGGCCGCTCACCGCGATGTCCAACGTCCAGGTCGACGTGATGACGGCCCTGGTCAGCTTCGAGCGCGTGCTCGAGGTGCTGGACCTGGAACCGACGGTCGCGGAGAAGCCGGGCGCCGTCGACCTCGGCGCACTCAAGGAGAAGCACGGCGCGACGGTCCAGCTCGACGCCGTCAGCTTCCGCTACCCCGGTGCCGACGAGGTCTCGCTGGCGTCGCTGGAGTCGGTCGCGACGCTGCAGCACGAGGTCACGGCGAACACCCTCGACGACGTCAGCTTCACCGTGCCCGCGGGCCACATGGTCGCGCTCGTCGGCCACTCGGGGGCGGGCAAGACGACCATCTCGCAGCTGGTCACGCGCATGTACGACCCGACGCAGGGCTCCGTCCGGATCGCCGGCGCCGACCTGCGGGACGTCACGACCGCCTCGCTGCGCGCGACGGTCGGCGTGGTCAGCCAGGAGGCCCACCTGTTCCACGACACCATCGCGGAGAACCTGCGCTACGCCCGCCCGGAGGCCACGGACGCGGACATCGAGCGCGCGCTGGAGCAGGCGCACATCGCGGACCTCGTCGCCACCCTGCCCGACGGCATCCACACCGTGGTCGGCGACCGCGGCTACCGGCTGTCCGGCGGCGAGCGCCAGCGGCTCGCCATCGCGCGGATGCTGCTCAAGGCGCCGGACGTCGTCATCCTCGACGAGGCCACCGCGCACCTCGACTCCGGCTCCGAGGCCGCGGTCCAGGCCGCCCTCGACGAGGCCCTGACAGGTCGGACCAGCATCGTCATCGCCCACCGCCTGTCCACCGTGCGCCAGGCCGACTCGATCGTGGTCCTGGACCACGGCCGCGTGATCGACCAGGGCACCCACACCCAGCTGCTGGCACGCGGCGGCGTGTACGCGGAGCTGTACCGCACGCAGTTCGAGGGCAGCGCTACCGTCGCCGCATGATCGGACGCATCGACGAGGTCGTCTTCGACTGTGCCGAGCCGGCGGTCCTCGTGCGCTTCTGGGCCGACGTCCTCGGCGGCACCCCCGTGGGCCGGAACGACGGCTGGCACTACGTCGACCCGCCGGGCTGGACCCGGATCGCGTTCCAGCGCGTGCCCGAGGGCAAGGTCGCGAAGAACCGCGTCCACCTCGACGTCGAGGTCGAGGACATCGCCGCGGCCACCGTCCAGGCGGAGGCGCTGGGCGCGACGCGGGTCGGCGAGATCCACGTCGACACCGCCGGCTCGTTCCAGGTGCTGCTCGACCCCGAGGGCAACGAGTGGTGCGTGGTGAAGCCCGCATGAGGTCCCGCCTCGGCCGGAACGAGCCCGGTCCTCCTCGACCCGGCGACGCTGCGGGCGCTCGGCCTGTCCTGAGTCACGCAGCGGCGGCCGACCCCCGCAGGGCGAGCTCGAGGGCGGCGACCTCGTAGAACCGGTGCGACGGAACCGTCCCGCCGCGCACGTGCTCGTCGAGGTCCTGCCGCAGGCGCACCCCGTCGACGAGCCCGAGGTCGGCGAGCCGGGGGTCGCGGAAGAGGTCCCGGAGCAGGCCCACGGCCGGACCGCGGAGCGTCGCCTCGAAGAAGTCGCCGAAGCTCTCGCTCGTCGTCGGGTGGGTGACCTGCCACGGCAGCCCCCACGACGCCAGGTAGCGGCGCTCGAGCGCCTTGTCCACCCGCCACGAGCGGGGCAGCTGCCGGCAGAACCGCACGACGGGCGCTGTCGCGAAGGGCGCGACAGGCAGCACGCCCGCGCGGAGGAACACCGGCGACCGGCTCGCCAGCGACCCGAGCGTCGACCGGGGGACGACGGTGCGCGGCGCCTGGTCGACGGTCCACCGGGTGTCCTGGAACGCCTCGGTGGCCGTGCGGGTCACGTGCGCGGGTGCGGCCGGCCAGGTGCGCACGTCGTCGGCGCCGAGCTCCGACGGGTGCGGCAGGAAGAGCTCGTCGCCGCCCGTGCCGGTGAGCATCGACGTGACGCCGTCGCGGGACGCGATCCCGAGCAGGGCGTCGAACGCCTCGGTGTAGATCTCCTCGTGCGGGCCGAGGGCCGTGCCGCCCGCCAGCCGCGGCCCCGCGGGGTCGAGCGGCGGGTGCGCGTCGGCGGCCAGCGTCCGGTCGACGGCCCCGAAGCGGTCGACGAGCGCCGTGCGCCGCGCGGCCTGGAGGCGCCCACGCCGCCCGGGGACCAGCAGCCCGTAGGTGTGCAGCTCCCCCGCGCGAGCGTCCCGCGCCGCCGCCAGCACCGCCGCGGAGTCCGCGCCGCCGCTGAGCTCGAGCGCGGCCGGACCGTCCTGCGCGGCGAGCAGGTCGACGAGCAGCGCGCGCAGGCCGCCGCGGAACGCCCCGAGCGGGTCGGCGCCGGTGCGCAGCGCCCCGGGCGGCACGTCGGGAGCGGCCGGCGGGTACCGGAGGTCGAGCCGTTGCCCGGTCCACCGGGCGGTCGCCCGCTCGGTGAGGTGCCGGACGCCGCACCACAGCGTCGTCGCGGCGTACGGGACGCTGCGGTGCAGGTAGTGCGCGGCGAGCACCGGGTCCAGCGCGGCCGAGCCGGCGCGACGCAGCGCGGTGAGGTCCCAGCCACCCCGCAGCTCGTCGCCGACGACGGTCAGGTACAGCGGCGTCGCCGACCCCACCCCCGCCGTGACCTCGACGGTGGCCGGGTCACGCACGTCGACCAGCACGACGTCCCCCGGGTCCGCGAGCACCGCCGCGACGTGCGCGTCGAGCTGGGCGGCGGTCACGGGGAGCGGGTCCGGTATGGGTCCCGGACCCGCCCCCCGGGCGCCGTGCGCCCCGCCGCGACGAGCGACGAGGAGCACGGTGCGGCCGGGCGCCGCCCACGCGGCCAGGTCGACGAGCCCCGGTGCGACGGGCCGCACCATGGACGAGCCGCGGTGCCACCCGTCGTCGCCAGCGCGCCACCGTGCGGTGCCGGGGTCACCGGCGTGGATCGCGAGGGTCAGCACGAGGGCTCCCGACCGGACCGAGGGGCGTGGGCGGCGTCGGTCACGGTGTCAGCGCTCCTCCGCCATGCCCGTGTCGCCCGAGCCGTTCGGCTTGATGAGCGAGATGCGGGCGACGACGTCGTCGTGGTCCTGCGGGGCGGGTGCGGCGGGGCGGAAGGTCGCGGCGAGCGCGAAGGTGTCGTTCATGTCAGATCCTTGTCCGGCGACCGGTCGGTCACCTGTCTGGTGCTGCGGGCGGGTCGGGCGACCCGGCCGTCGTGCGGGACTGCGTGTGGGCGTGCGCGATCACCCCCCGTCGGTCCGGGGACGTCGGACGTCAGTTGGGCGCGTCCTGGACGGTCACGCCCCAGATCTGGATCAGGCCCTTGGGCAGCGTGTGCGTGACCTTCAGCGTCGAGTCGGAGTTGAGCGTCACCTGGGTGGTCTGGGTGCCGCTGGCCTCCGCGGAGAAGAACGGCCAGATGCCGAAGCTCGCGTGCGCGGAGATGGTCTCGGCGTCCGACTGCGAGTAGGTCGCGTGGCTCGTCACCGTGATCGAGTAGTCGCTGACCAGCACCAGCTGGCTGACGCGCCGCGCGAGCGCCCCGGCCGGCTGCGCGAAGAACGAGTCCCACGTGCCGGCGTTCGCGTTCTGGTCCCACACCGTGAAGTCGTTCTTGGCGTTGTACGCGCGCGTGAGCTCACCGCTCGTGAACCAGCTGCCCGGCTCCGAGGCCAGCGTCGCGTACTTGCCGATCGTGCCCTCGATCGTCCACTCGCTCCCCGCCGCCGTGGTGTTGAGCTGGTCGAACGACGTGCCCGCGCCCGCGGAGAAGATGTCGTAGAAGCCGCTCGCCGACCCCTGGGCGGTGGTGTGCGACAGCGTCGTGTTCATCGTCGAGCTGTCGAACGCGATGGTCGCCGAGGCGCCGCCGTTGATCGCGGCCGTGGCCCCCGCCGATGTCGCCGAGTAGATGGGCAGCGTGTACGTCGTGCCCGCCGAGCTGACGAACGACTGCCGCCCGGCCGTCGCGGTCAGCGCGTCGAGGGCCTGGTAGAGCTGGGAGTTGGCCGCGAGCGCGTAGGTCGTGATGGCCTGCTTGGCGGTCCGGGGGTCCAGCGTCCGGTTGGCCCACTGCGCGAACAGCTGCTCCTGCGTGAGCGTGCTCGTCGGGTTGTCCTTCCAGAACGCGGTCCGGTAGGTGATCCACCCCGCGTACTGGTCCTTGAGGAACACCGCGAGGTCGGAGCCGGTCTCCGGGAGCAGCGCCCCGAGCAGCTGCTGGAAGGCCGACGAGCGGCGCGAGAGACCCGCGGAGTCGAAGTGCGCCACGGAGGCGGACGGCGGGACGGCGTCGCCGATGAGGAACAGCCCGCTGGAGTCGCTCGTCTGCAGGCCGAGCGTGCCCTGCGCGAGCTGGAAGGTGGTCGGGTCCAGGTCGAGGGCCTGGGCGACCACGTTGTACCAGCCTGCGTTCAGGTCGGTCACGGTGGTCTGGGTATCTGTCGAGACGGACATCGGTGGAACCCCCTGCTTGTGGTGTGCGTCGGTGTGCCCGACCTGCCCAGGTTCGCGTCGACGGCCGGGCGCGGTCGTCCACCGCTGGGCGGCATCCGGGCAGGTCACACCCCCGGGAGGGCGCCGCCCTCCCTGCGGCGGGTACCGTCCACCCCTCGGCGGCAGCCGACGGGTGGACGCACCCCCGTCAGTGCGCCCCGGGAGGGTGCAGGAGACCCGTCTGCCACGCGTAGGCGATGAGGTGCCCGCGGTCCGGCAGGTCCAGGGCGCGCAGCAGGCGCTGCACGTGGCTCTTCACGGTGCTGACCTCGACGGTGAGCCGCTCGGCGACCTGCGAGTTGGACAGCCCGAGGCCGACGAGCGCGAGCACGCGCCGCTGCTGTGCGGTCAGCCGCGCCAGAGCGGCCGGGCGCACCCCCGTCGGCTGACCGTCGGCGGGGAGGTCGTCGTCGGCCGGGGGGCAGCGGGCCGCAGGAGCCGGCTCCGGCGGTGTCCGACGTCCCGCAGGACCGGGCTCGGTCTTCTCGACCGCGCGGGCGACCGGCGGGCCGGCGGCGAGACGCGCCCGTTCTCGGGCCTCCTCGATCAGACGGTCCAGCGCCGCCGACTCGACGCGCCACACGTCGAGGATCCGTACCACCGGCAGCGCGCCGCTGCGCACCAGCTCGTCCACCTGCGCGGCGCTGAGGCTCAGCTCCTCCTCGACCGTCCGCATGCTCACCAGCCTGGCTCTCGATCCCATTCGTCCCCCCACGGATGCGACCTGCCGACCGCTTTCGGATCGGCTCACGCCGAGGGTGTCATCGCAGGTGGGGGTGCCGGGCCGAGGCACGCCATCCCGGGCTAGCGTGACGGTCATGACCTTCTGGATCTGCGCCACGTGCGCCGTGGAGAGTGCCGAGCAGTCCGACGTCTGCGCGATCTGCGCCGACGAACGCCAGTGGGTGCCCGCGTCGGGCCAGCGCTGGACCACCCTGGAGGAGCTCGCCGCGCAGGGGTACCGCGCGCACCTGGAGGAGCTCGAGCTGGACCTGTTCGCGATCACCAGCTCCCCGGGCGCCGGCATCGGCCAGCAGTCGAAGCTGCTGGTCACCGCGGAGGGCAGTCTGCTGTGGGACCCGATCGGGTTCCTCGACGACGCGGTGGTCGAGCAGGTCCTGGCGCTCGGGCCGGTCCGGGCGATCACGGCCAGCCACCCGCACATGTACGGCGTGCAGGTGGAGTGGAGCCGCGCGCTGGGCAACCCGCCGGTCCTCGTCGCGGAGGCCGACGCGCACTGGATCAACCGCCCCGACCCGGTCATCCGGACCTGGTCCGGGGAGCTGGAGGTCCTGCCGGGCGTGACCCTGTCCCAGCCGGGCGGCCACTTCCCCGGCAGCGCGATCGCGCACTGGACCGCCGGCGCGGCCGGCAAGGGTGTGCTGCTCAGCGGAGACACGCTCTTCGCCAACCCCGACCGGCAGTCCGTCGCGTTCATGCGCAGCTACCCGAACCACCTGCCGCTGTCCGGTGCCGTCGCCCGCCGCGTCGCCGACCACGTCGACCGCCTGGACTTCGACCGCCTCTACGGCAACTTCGCCAACGTCATCGCGGCCGACGCGAAGGCGATCGTCCGCCGCTCGGCCGACCGCCACATCGGCTGGGCGAACGGTGACTTCGACCACCTGACCTGAGCGTCAGTCCGCGCTCCGGATGTGCCGCCTCGACCCCGGGCCCTCGGCCGCCAGCCGGTCGCGCGGGTTCGTGGTGGGGCGCGACGTGAGCGAGAGAGCTATGCCTGGGTCCGTGAGGCCGGTGGCGGCTGGCTCCTCGCGGTCGGCCAGAACACCGCCGTCCCCGCCTGATCAGGCGAGCGCCTCCACCAGCCGGTCCACGAACGCCGCCTGCGCGCTGATCACGAGCCGTCGCGCCTCGTCGGGCGCGAACCACCCGGCCCGGTCGAGCTCGGGCACCATCAGCGTCCGCCCCGACCGTGGCGGCCAGGCGATCTCGACGAGGTTGCTCGCGATGGCGGACACGTCGAGGTCGCCCTCCAGCGCCCACGCCGTCACGACCTTGCCACCGCTCTGCTTCACGTCCCCGAGCGGGAGAGGTTCCGACGAGGGCGCCGGCAGCCCGATCTCCTCGGCGAACTCCCGCTGCGCCGTGGCGTAGGGGTCCTCGCCGGACGAGGGCTCCCCCTTCGGGATCGTCCACGCGCCCGCGTCCTTGCGCGCCCAGAACGGTCCGCCCATGTGCCCGAGCAGCACCTCGAGCCCGGCCGTGCGCCGGAACACCAGCAGACCGGCACTCCTGCGGACCGTCCCCGTCATCGCTGCGTCACCACGCAGGCGACCCTAGCCCGGTCACCGCCGCCCGGGCCCGCGAGGCGATCCCCCCGCGGGCCCGACGACGGCGTCCGTCACCGCGCTCGGGTCTCCCCCCGCTGGGTCGGCACCCGGTCCAGGAGCGCCGGGTGCGTGAACGGGCTCTTCGTCGACCGACGGGTGGTCGCCGACCGTCGCAGCACCACACCCAGCGCGACCAGGCACACGCCCGCGAACGCGAGCCAGGGCGTCCAGCCCGTGTCCGCGAGCGCGGCTGCTGCGGCGGGTTCTGCTGCGTGGGCCGTCGAGGCCCCGGCGACGACGAGGCCGCCTGTCACGAGCGCTGTGTGCAGCGATCGCCGGACAAGGTTGTGCATGGCAAAGCTCCTCCTGCTGATCGGGTGGCCCGGACGGGCCTGGACGCGTGTCGCACGGGTGCGACCGGTCTCCGGTCAGGCAGGAGAGCTGGGGACCTCCGCGGCGGGCGGAGCGGTGGACCTCACGAGGACGCCGCCGAGCGGGCACCGGCCCTGCGGGACGGCGGCGTGGGCGGGGACGCCGACGACGGCCGCATCGACCGCCGTGCGGCCGCCGTTCGCGACGGAACCGGCGGGCGCGGGGAGGGCGGGGACGCCCGGCGCGGGGTCGGTCGGAGCGGGGTCGGTGGGTGCGGGGTCGGTCGGTGCCGGGGCGGCAGGCGCGTTCTCCGGCTGCGCCGATGGCCCGGCCGGCGTGCGGTGGGGGCCGGCGCTCACGCGTGACTCCGCACGCTCCGACGCGGACCAGAGGTCCGGGGCGACGGGAACGGTCGAGGTCGAGGACGAGGTCGACGAGATCGGGGTCGCGCCCGGCCGTGGGTCGAGGACGGGGTCGAGGACGCCGGCCACCGGACCGACAGGTACGAGGACCCCGGTCACGGGCTCCAGGGTCCCGACGAGCGGTCGCAGCGGGTCGACCAGCGGTCCGAGGACGTCGCCAAGGGGCACCAGCGCGTCGTCGAGCGTCTCGACGACCGGGGCCAGCGCGTCCGTCGCAGGGGCGACGGCCGCGACCACGGGGGTCACCGCGTCGAGCACGGGCGAGGCCACCTCGCCGACGGGTGCGACGACGGCTGCCACCGGGGCGACGACGCCCTCCACCACCGGAGCGACCGGCGCGGCGGCCGCCTCGACGACGGATGCGACCGGCTCCGCCACAGCGGACACCACCGGCACGACGACCTCGGACACGACCGGCCGCACCGGTGCGACCACGGCCGCGACCACGGGCGACACCAGGTCGGTCACCACGTCGGCACCCGGCGGCGAGTCGTCGGCCCGCGCGGGCGGGGCGGCGAGAACGGCCTGGACGACGACGACGAGCACGAGGGCCGCGAGCGCGAGCAGGCCGCGCAGGAGCCACGTCCTCGCTCCGGCGAGCTCCTGCTTCAGCGACGTCATCGTCGAGCCCCCATGACCTTGCCCGTCCGCCGACGGTACGAAGGTCTGTTCACCGCAGCAACCGGTCGGGTCGCCGTCACCTGTCCGGCCTAACGACCGTCAGACGTCCTCGGGGTCCACCAGAAAGTCCGCCTCGTCGGCGATCTCGCCTCCGATCGCGGCGTGCACCACGCGCGCGACGGCCTGCACCAGCGGAGCCGCGCGGGCCCGGGCGACTCGGTGCTCGAACGACGGCCGCTCGGCCTCGAGCTCCTCGATGAAGGGCGGCTCCCAGTGCACGCGGTAGGCGACGACGCCGTTCCGGGTCCACGGCAGGTCACGCATCAGGGGCGGCAGGGAGGTCTCGACGCCGGCCTCGACGGACAGCGTGCCGTCGTGCCCGAGGTCGACGAGCACCCCGTACGACTCGGGCACGGGCGGCACCGCGAGCATCAGCTCGTCGTAGGCCGACGCCTCGTCCATGAGTCGTTGCCGCTCGGTCTCGTCGTCGACCCCGTGGCGCTCCAGGGCGGCGGACAGCCCGCGCCCACCGGCCTCGGCCACCCAGCCGGGTCGGCTGCCGGCGTCGCGCCCGACGCCGGAGGCGGGACCGGTCCACGTGCTGGTGGCCTCGCTGAGCCGTGCGCGCGGCTGCACCGACTGGACGACGGTGAGCGCCTCCGCAGGTTCGAGCCACGCGTCGGACAGCACGGTGAGGTCGATGGCGCTGTCGACGTCGGGGGTGAGCACGGTGCCGTTCTCGCCGGTGCGCACGGAGCCGCCGAGGCGGCGGGCGGCGGCGACCATCCACTGCAGGACACGCTCCTCCTCCCGGATCGGCATGCCGTTCGGGAACGCGCGCTTGAGCCCGTCGCGGTCACCGCCCGGGTAGGGCTTCTCGCCGCGTTCCCGCGGGCAGACCAGCACGTACGCCACGGTGGCCGTCGTCGGCAGCCCGAGGCTCACGGCGTCTCCGGTCTCCATGCGGAACGGGCCGTTCAGGGTCGAGAGGCGCGCCAGCCGGAGCGTGCGGGTCGGGACGGTGCCGGAGCCCACGGCGCGGATGCCGAGCGCGGCCGTCATCGGCCCGATGATCCCGCGCGGTTGCAGCGTGTCCTGCGGCTGCTCCTCCCACCGGGCGTTGGCGAACCGGCTGATGGCCAGCACCTCGACCTCGTCGGCCGCGACGTCCGGCGGCAGCGCGAGGATGTGCCGGTCACGCAGACCGGGGTCGTCGGCGGGGAGCCGGGTGAGCCGGGCCACGCCTCAGACGTCCGTCCGGTGGAAGTTCTGGAAGGAGCGTGACGCGGTCGGACCGCGCTGCCCCTGGTACCGCGAGCCGTACTCGGAGGACCCGTACGGGTGCTCGGACGCCGACGACAGCCGGAAGAAGCACATCTGGCCGATCTTCATGCCGGGCCACAGCAGGATCGGCAGCGTCGCGACGTTGGACAGCTCGAGGGTCACGTGACCGGAGAACCCGGGGTCGATGAAGCCGGCCGTCGAGTGGGTCAGCAGGCCGAGCCGCCCCAGTGACGACTTGCCCTCCAGCCGCGCGGCGATGTCGTCGGGCAGCGTCACGGCCTCGTACGTGGAGCCGAGGACGAACTCGCCGGGGTGCAGGACGAACGGCTCCCCCGGGGCGGCCTCGACCAGCCGCGTCAGGTCGGGCTGGTCCGCCGCGGGGTCGATGAACGGGTACTTGTGGTTGTCGAACAGCCGGAAGTAGCGGTCGAGCCGCACGTCGATGCTCGATGGCTGGAGCATGGCGGGCTCGTAGGGGTCGAGGGCCACGCGGCCCGACTCGAGCTCGGTCCTGATGTCACGGTCGGAGAGCAGCACGGGGCCACGGTAGTCCGGTTCCCCGTGCTCTCAGCCCTGGTCCGCGTCCCGGACAAGGAGCGCCACCTGGGTCCGGTTCTCCAGACCCAGCTTGAGCAGGATGCTCGACACGTGCGCCTTCACGGTCGCCACCGTGAGGAACAGCTCGCGGCCGATCTCCGCGTTGCTCGCTCCGCGCCCGATCGCGGCCACGACGTCCCGCTCCCGGTCGGTCAGCAGGTCCAGGGTCGAGCGCGCCGCCGCCCGGGACCCGCCCGTGCGCGCGGTGGAGTCCATGAGCCGACGGGCCACCCGCGGCGACAGCACGGGCTCCCCCGCCGCGGCCGCGAGCACGGCCTCGACGATCCGCTGCGGCTCGGTGTCCTTGAGCAGGTACCCGCTGGCGCCGGCGTGCAGGGCGGCCTCCACCTCGTCGGCGGTGTCGAACGTCGTGAGGACGACGACGGCCGGCGGGTCCCGGCGGGCGCGGACCGCCCGGGTCGCGGCGATGCCGTCGGTGCCGGGCATGCGCAGGTCCATGAGGACGACGTCGACGGGGTGAGCCTCGAGCGCGGCGGGGACGCCCGACCCGTCGGCCACCTGTGCGACGACGCTGATCCCGTGGGCGCCGTCGAGCAGCAGCGACAGCCCCGAGCGCACGAGGGCGTCGTCGTCGACGATCAGCACGCGAACGCTCATGGCCGCCACGGTATCCACGCGTCCAGCGCGTACCCCTCCGCCACCGGCCCGGCGCGCAGCGTCCCGCCGAGCAGCTCGATCCGCTCGGTCAGCCCGATGAGGCCCGTGCCGGTCCCCGCCCCGAGACCGCGACCGCCCCTCCCGTTCAGCACGCGCACCCGCAGCCCGTCGTCGGCGTCCACCTGCACGTCGACCTTCGCCCCGGGCGCGTGCCGGCGGGCGTTGGTCAGCCCTTCCTGGCACGTCCGGTAGACCGCGAGCCCGAGAGCGGACGGGAGGACCAGCTCGGGCGCGTCCAGGTCGACGGACGCCCCCGCCGCGCGCTCCTGCTCGACCAGCGCCGGCAGGTCCGCGAGGCCGGGCGTCGGACGCAGCTCGTCAGGCCCCTCGCGCAGCACCCCGATCACGGTCCGCAGCTCCTCCAGCGCGTCGCCCGCGCTCGCCCGCACCACGCCCGCCGCCGCCGACACCTGCTCCGGGGACAGGTCTGTCCGGTACTCCAGCGCGCCCGCGGTGGTGGCCAGCAGGGTCAGCCGGTGCGCCAGGGTGTCGTGCATCTCCCGGGCGATCCGGGTCCGCTCCGCCGACCGCGCCTCCGCGACCTTGCGCGCCTGGTCCCGCTCGGCGGCACGCGCCCGCTCCCGCCACTGCGCGACGAGCGCGTCCCGGGTCCGGCCGTACGCGCCCCAGCCCAGCAGCGCCGCGTGCACGGCGACGTCGCACAGCAGCCACCAGCCCAGCGGCAGCCCCACGGACCGCCACAGGGCCTGGAGCGCGTGCCCGACGATGCTCGCGCACGCCACGGGGACCGCGATGCCCAGCCGCTCGCGGCGGGCGACGACGTACGTACCGGCGGTCGCGGCCGGGGTCGCCGCCGGGCTGAGCGCGGCGAGCACGCCGAGCAGCAGGCCGCCGAGCAGGGGGCGGCTGCGCAGGAACGGCAGGACGGAGACCGCGAGAGCACCGAGCACCAGGTCGACCGCCAACGGGACGCCGTCCACCTGCGCGGCCCAGGCTGTGAGGGCGGTGAGCGCCACCATCCCCGTCAGCAGGGCGAGCAGGACGGGCAGCGACGGCACGTCACGGGGTCGGGTCATGCGGCGAGCGTAGGAACGGTCCGGTACGGCGACCACCGACCAAAGGAGGGGCCACGACGGACCTCCGGCCGAGGCGGTCGGCGCCGGTGGGCGACCAGGGTCGGGACGTCCACCTCGAACGTCAGGAGAAGCTCATGTCCCGTCCTGTCCCCGTCTGGCTCGTCGCCGTCACGGCGACCGCCCTCGCGCTCGCCGTCTGGGTGCTCGCCGTCCCTGTCGGCGGCGTCGACCTGGCCGCCGGCACGCCCCCGCAGACCGTCGGAGCGGTCTCGGTCGTCGTCGCGACCCTCGTCGTCACCCTGGGCGCCTGGGGCGTCCGCACGATCCTGCGCCGACGCGCCCCGGTCGCCTGGTGGCTGACCTGCGGGATCGTGCTGGCGGTGTCCCTGCTCGGCCCGCTCGGGGGCACGTCACCCGCCGCCGTCGGCACCCTGGTCGCCCTGCACCTCGCCGTCGGCGCCACCGTCGCGGTGGGTCTGGATCCCCGCCGCGCACGCGTCCCGGCACGCTGACCGTCAGCGCTCGCCGGCGGGCGCCACCGTCGGCGCCCGCTGCGACGGCGTCGGCGCCGGCGTCGGCGTGGGCATCGGCGGCCACGGGATCGTGTCGTTGCACGACGTCATCGCGTCGAGACGGTCGGCCGTGCACGCGTCCTGGCCGTCGCCGCCGTCGAGACGGTCGTTGCCCTCGACGCCGTCGGTCCCGCGCAGGTCGTCCTGGCCACCGCCGCCCCGCAGCAGGTCGGCCCCGGGCCCGCCGACGAGCGTCTCCTGCCACCAGACGCCGGTCAGCACGTCGTCCCCGTACCCACCGACGACCTCCTCGATGTCGGGCGAGGAGCTCCACGGCGGCGGCGCACCGACCGAGTCGCCCTCGCCGGGCTCCCCGTCGCCGCCGAGGCCGTCGAGCGTCACCGTGACCGGGCCGGTGCGCGCGCTGTAGTCGACGGCGTCGCGCCCCGGTCCGCCGACGAGCTGGTGGGCGCCGTCGGGCGCCGCGCCCGTGACGAACCGGTCGTCCCCCTGCCCGCCCTCGGACCGCCCGCTGTCGGGACCGCCGTCGAGCACGTCGCCGCCCCAGCCGCCCTGGAGCAGGTCGTGGCCGACGCCGCCGAGCAGCGTGTCGTCCCCGTCCCCGCCGACCAGGACGTCGTCGCCGCCGAGCCCGGAGACCCGGTCGTCGCCGGCGCCCGCGCAGATCACGTCCGCGCGAGGGGTGCCGGTGAGGACGTCCGGGCCGTCGGTGCCCCGGATCGTGCAGGCGTGCCCGGGCGCGGTGTCATAGCGGACGTAGTCCCAGCTCGAGCTGCCCTGGTGCGTCTCGAAGCCGAGCGCGATCGTGCCGGCGCCGCGCCCCGCGAGCGTCCGGTCGAGCACGGTGCGCCCGTCGACCGTGAGCCGCAGGTGCTGCCCGCGCGCCTCCAGGTGGTACCTGTGCCACCGGTGGGTGTCCAGCGGGATCGCCTCGCGGTCCTCGTACGGGTACACGAGGCAGAGCTCGCCGGGGCCGAACCCGATCTGCACGAGGTCGACGGTGTCGCCCACCCAGAGCGTCGTCGCGGGCGCGTTGCCGGTCTCGTCGAGACATGTCTGCGTCGAGCCGGCCCCGAGACGCATGCGGAAGTCGACGTCCCAGCCGGTCAGCCGGCCGGCCGACCCCGTCCACTCCGACGGAGCGGCGTAGTCCCGCAGCATGACGAGCGTCTGCTCGCCGATGGTCATCGTGCCGCCGCGCAGCGTCGCGACCGGGTCGCCGCTGAACCCCGCGACCTCCCAGCCGGCTCCGAGCGTCCGCCCGAACTCCTCCCGGTGGACGTCACCCGCCGACGCGGGGGTCGCGAGCAGGACGACGGCGGCGAGGACGGTCGTCAGGGTCAGGCCGTGCCGGGTACGTCTCATCGTCGAGCTCCCCACGTGTCAGATGGTGAGCACCGTAGAGACTTGCTGGCCTGCGAAAAGATTCGGTCGACCGGACCTGCACGTTCGGGCGGGTCCGACCGTCGTCGCCGCAGGAATCGCTTCGTCCGTTCCGCCATGGGACGCGGACGGCTATGCTCTCGTCCGGGAGTTGCGTGGGAGCGCTCTCGCACTGCACATCGCACACCGAACAGCGCCGGCGACGACGCGTCCCGCACTGCAGCGGGAGCCGACGAGCCGCGGGCGCCACTGCCGAGCACTCGAGGGGCAAGTCCATGCGGTACGGCCAGTTTGACGACGAGGCACGCGAGTACGTCATCGAGACGCCTCACACGCCCTATCCGTGGATCAACTACCTGGGCTCCGAGCAGTTCTTCTCGCTCATCTCGCACCAGTCCGGTGGCTACTCGTTCTTCCGCGACGCCAAGATGCGCCGCCTGACGCGTTACCGGTACAACAACATCCCCGCGGACGCCGGCGGCCGGTACTTCTACGTGAACGACGGCGGCGACGTGTGGACCCCGTCGTGGCTGCCGGTCAAGGCGGACCTGGACCACTTCGAGACGCGGCACGGCCTCGGCTACACGCGCATCACGGGTGAGCGCCGCGGGATCTCCGTCGAGACGCTGTTCTTCGTGCCCATCGGCGAGACGGCCGAGATCCAGAAGGTCACGGTCACCAACACCTCCGACGTCGAGAAGTCGATCACGCTCTTCTCGTTCGTCGAGTTCTGCCTCTGGAATGCGCAGGACGACCAGACCAACTACCAGCGCAACCTGTCGATCGGCGAGGTCGAGGTCGAGCAGGACGGGCCGTACGGCTCCGCCGTGTTCCACAAGACCGAGTACCGCGAGCGCCGCGACCACTACGCCGTGTACGGCGTGAACACCCGGGCCGACGGCTTCGACACGGACCGCGACACGTTCGTCGGCGCCTACAACGGTCTGGGCGAGGCGACGGTCCCCCGCAGCGGGCAGTCCACCGGCTCGGTGGCATCCGGCTGGTACCCGATCGGCTCGCACTCGGTGAACCTGACGCTGGCGCCGGGCGAGTCCCGCGCCCTGACCTACGTGCTCGGCTACGTCGAGAACCCCGACGAGGAGAAGTGGGCCGACGACGCCCACCAGGTCATCAACAAGGAGCGCGCGCACGCTCTCCTGGGCCGCTTCGCGACGACGGAGCAGACGGACGCCGCGTTCGAGCAGCTCCGCGCGCACTGGACCGGTCTGCTCTCGACGTACTCGGTGAAGTCCGACGACGAGAAGCTGGACCGGATGGTCAACATCTGGAACCAGTACCAGTGCATGGTCACGTTCAACATGTCGCGCTCGGCGTCGTTCTTCGAGACCGGGATCGGCCGCGGGATGGGCTTCCGCGACTCCAACCAGGACCTCCTGGGCTTCGTGCACCTCATCCCCGAGCGTGCCCGCGAGCGCATTATCGACATCGCCTCCACGCAGTTCGAGGACGGGTCGGCGTACCACCAGTACCAGCCGCTGACGAAGCGCGGGAACAACGACATCGGCTCCGGCTTCAACGACGACCCGCTGTGGCTCATCGCCGGCGTGGCCGCGTACATCAAGGAGACCGGCGACGTCGCGATCCTCGACGAGCCGGTGCCGTTCGACAACGAGCCCGGCTCCGAGGTCCCGCTGTTCGAGCACCTGGTCCGCTCGTTCCAGTTCACGGTGGACAACCGTGGCCCGCACGGCCTGCCGCTCATCGGCCGCGCCGACTGGAACGACTGCCTGAACCTCAACTGCTTCTCCACCACCCCCGGCGAGTCGTTCCAGACCACCGAGAACCAGGCCGGCGGGCACGCCGAGTCGGTGTTCATCGCCGCGCAGTTCGTCCTCTACGGCGCGGAGTTCGCCGAGCTGGCGTCGCGCCGCGGCCTCACCGAGGTCGCCTCGCAGGCCCGCAAGGTGGTCGACGAGGTCCGCGCCGCGGTGCTCGAGCACGGCTGGGACGGCGAGTGGTTCCTGCGCGCGTACGACTACTACGGCAACCCGATCGGCACGGACGCCAAGCCCGAGGGCAAGATCTGGATCGAGCCGCAGGGCTTCGCGGTCATGGCAGGCATCGGTGTCGACGGCACCTCGCCTGAGTCGCCCGCCATCAAGGCACTGGACTCCGTCGGCGAGATGCTGGGCACCCCGCACGGCCTGGTGCTCCAGTACCCCGCGTACACCACGTACCAGATCGAGCTCGGCGAGGTCTCCACCTACCCGCCCGGGTACAAGGAGAACGGTGGCATCTTCTGCCACAACAACCCCTGGGTGATCATCGGCGAGACGGTGGTCGGCCGTGGCGCCAAGGCGTTCGACTACTACAAGCGGATCACGCCCGCGTACCGCGAGGACATCTCGGACACGCACAAGCTCGAGCCGTACGTGTACGCGCAGATGATCGCGGGCAAGGAGGCGTCGCGCGCCGGCGAGGCCAAGAACTCCTGGCTGACCGGCACCGCCGCCTGGAACTTCGTCGCGGTCTCCCAGTACCTGCTCGGCGTCCGCCCGGACTACGACGGGCTCGTCGTCGACCCGCAGATCGGTCCGGACGTCCCGTCGTTCACCGTGACGCGCGTCGCCCGTGGCGCCACGTACGAGATCCACGTGACCAACTCCGGCACCGAGGGCGCCCGCGGGAGCCTCACCGTCGACGGCACGCCGGTCGAGGGCAACCTCGTCCCGTACGCCGCCGAGGGCTCGGTCGTCCGCGTCGAGGTCACCGTCTGACCCCGCAGGGGTCTGACGGGATGCTCTGATGACTGCGCTCCAGGAAGTCGAAGCGCTTACGTCGCCGTTCGACGTCGATCCGCGCGTGATCACGCTCCGCAACGGCACATGGGAGCTCGACGTGCTGCCCGGGACGGGTGGGGCTCTCGCCGGCGGCCGCATCCGCACGTCCGACGGGGTCTGGCGCGACCTGCTGCGCCCGACCCGCCCGACGGCGATGGGCGAGGCGGAGAAGTGCTCCAGCTTCCCGATGGTCCCGTGGTCCAACCGGATCCGGGCCGGGGTGCTGCCGTTCCGTGGCCGCACCTGGCAGTTGCAGCGCAACGGTGCGGACGGCACGGCCATCCACGGCGCCGCCCGGCACTCCGCCTGGACGGTCACCGACCAGACCGACACCCGCGTCGTCCTCGAGCTCGACACCACCGGTCTCGTCGGCGTGAACTTCCCCTGGCGGTTCCGCGCGCAGATCACCTACGCGCTCAGCGACAACAAGCTCACCGTCGGCACGTCGGTAGGCAACGTCGACCGCGAACCGTTCCCGGCCGGCTTCGGGCACCACCCGTACCTGCAGCGCACCCTGTCGCCGCTCGGCACGTCCGCCCCGCCGACCCCCGGCCAGCCGGTGCTCGAGGTCCCCGCGCAGAAGGGCTACGCGCTGGTCAACGCGCTCCCGTCAGGCCCGGCCGGCGCGGTCCCGCAGCGCGCCGACTTCCGCGTGGCACGTCCGCTGACCTCGTCCTTCATCGACGACGTGCTCACCGCCTGGGAGCCCGGCTCACCGGTGCGGATCAGCTACCAGGACCTCGGCGTGAACGTCGACCTGCACGTCGACCCCGTGTACGCCCACCTCGTCCTGTACGCGCCCCGCAAGCGGCCGTACTTCGCGGTCGAGCCCGTGACCAACGTGAACGACGGCTTTGCGCTGCACGACGCCGGAGTGCCGGGCACGGGCGTCTTCGTCCTCGAGCCCGGCGAGGAGCGCTGCGGCGCGTTCACGTTGACCGTCCGGACCTGAGTTCGCCGTTCGGATCCGTCCGGGTATGCTCTCTCTCCGGACCGATCCGTCGGTCCACGCGGGTGTAGTTCAGTGGCAGAACTTCAGCTTCCCAAGCTGATAGCGCGAGTTCGATTCTCGTCACCCGCTCCAGTGTTTCCCGCAGGTCAGCACCTGCGACGCCGTCCCCACCGGACGCCCTCATGACTCGACCTGCCGTGGCTGTCCCCCGGGCAGCCCAGTTCTGCTGACCTCTGGCTGCTGCGACCAAGCCATGAGCGTCGCGACCAGGACGTCGAGCGACACCCCTGACTTGGTCAGCGCCCACCGGTGACGGCGGCGGATCACGGGACGGGGCCACGGCGGGATGTCTCCCGCCGGGGCCCCGTCGTGTGTCCGGTCAGCTCCGGCGGCCCAGGCGGTACGGGTTCGTGCGGGTGTCCCCGAACACGAACCACGACGTCGCGCCGACGTGCTGGACCTGGAAGTAGCCGAAGCCGAACCCGGTGTCCAGGAGGCTGGACGCCGCGACGATCCCGCCGTCGACCTCCACCCCACCCAGGTGCTGCCCGACCCCGAGCACGTCCTGGGCGTGGCGGGCCTGCGCGAGCAGGGCGTCGGCGGCGCGCTTGTCGCCGCGACGGTCCCGGTCGACGAGCGCGGTCGCCAGCTGGTTGGTGCCCTCCAGCCAGACGCCCTGCGGGTGCACGGTGATGCCGTTGTACTGCGCGGTCGACGTCAGGCTGGCCGTGCTGAACGTGACGCCGGAGAGCGTCTCGCCGTCGGGGAGCTGGGACGTCGCGGCGTTCGCGTCGTCGGTGACGGCGAGCGCCGAGCCGGCCCAGTCGAGCGCGCCGGCGTAACGCTTCTCGCGCAGCGCGAGCCAGCTCCAGGTGGCCGTGTCGAGCGGCACGGGGAACCGGTTGATCTCGACGCCGTCGTTGGTGCCCGTCCAGAACGCACCCGCGGTCGGGTCCCACATCAGGTCGACGAACGCCCGGGCGTGCTTCGCGGCCGCGGTCCACGCCTTGTCGCGCGTGAGCTCGCGGAGCAGCGTGAAGAACGCGACGCAGTCGATGTTGTGCTCGGTCGAGCCGTTGGGGACCGGCACGTTCGCGCCGTTGACGCCGAACGAGAAGCCGCCGAGCGGCTGCGTGGACCACGTGTTGGTGGTGATCCACGTGCCGATGCGGACCGCGGCGTCGAGGTACCGGCGGTCGCGGGTGCGGGCGAACAGCTGCGCGAGCGCGATGCCGGGCCACGCCATGTCACCGACAGCGGTGCCGAGGAACCCGAACTGCCAGCCGATGTTGGCGGAGCCGTCCGGCAGGACGAAGCCGTACGGCTGCGGGTTGCCGTCGTAGAACGTGTACGGGCCGACGTTGTAGCCCTGCCGCAGGCGGCCGTCGGAGTAGCCCGGGTCGTGCTCCTGGGCGTAGACGATGCCGTCGCCGATGGCTCGCGCCGTCTGCTCCGTGCTGCGGCGCCCGTCGGCGAGGAGCGCGATGACGGCCAGTGCGCTGTCGTACACGAACGCCGTGCTGAACAGGCCGAGCTCGTCGGCGTAGCTCTGGGGCAGCCGGGGTCCGGTGTTGAGCGTCGGGTACGCGTCGGTGGCGGACTGCAGGAAGGCGACGGCGGCGCGACGGGCGGCGGCGGGGTTGCCGTGCGGGTGGCCGTGCGCGGCGACGGGGCCGGCTGCTGGCACGCTGCGGGCGGAGGCGCTCGTCGCGCTCGCGGCCACGGCGGCCGCCGCTCCGGTCAGGACGAGGAACGACCGCCGGCTGAGCGGCGGCAGTGCCGGGCCGTGGGCGTGGTGTGACTGGTGGGGCGTGGCGGGGTCGATCGTGGTGTCGGGCATCGCAGGGGACCCTCCAGGGCGGGCGAGCGGGTCGCGGCATTGCGACCCGGGACCACCGTAGGGACCGATCAGGCGGAACGGAAGATCTGGACGTATCGGACAATCGCGCGCGCCTCCTCGACCGGGTGACACGTGTCCCCCGTTCGCGTGGCTGTTGTTGACACGTGTCGCCTGGCGGCACGTGGGCGGCGATGGCGCTCGGGCCCAGCAAGCGCGCTGATGGCACCGCTGTTCGGGTCTGGTAGACGCGCGGATGCCACCGGTCTCGGGGGTGGGAAGCGACGCGAGTGGCACCGGTATCGGGCCCGGCACGCGCTTGGCCGGGGACTCGCGGCCCGGAGCGAGGTGCGGCGGTGCGCTGCGTCGGAAGACTGGACGGCCGCGCTCTGCGGCGCGGCACCCACGGAGGCCGCCGCTGCGGGAGGCGGGTCTACGGCCTGGACATCCGCGCAGGGCCGGCCCCCCACCCTCCTGGGGGACCGGCCCTGCGACGTCACGCCAAGAGTGCCCCCGATGACCGCACGAGTCAAGCAGTCATTGACCGTCGTCACACGAATGCCGTGACCGCTGTGACAGCCACGCCGAAAGTCTCGGCGGTCCGGCCGACACGCTCGTCCGGCCGGAGGTGACCGCCGCGTTCGTCGAGAAGCAGCGCGCCCCGGGCACCGAGGTGCACGCCGACCCGATGGGACCGGGCACGGGCTGGTCGCCCTGCGCGCGCTGCCGACGCTGCTCCCGTGGCTGGAGTCCGTCGGCGCGGGAGCGGGCTGACGCCTCCGCCTGCGTGCCAGACTCCTGCCGTGAGCGCGCCTCGCAGTGAGCTGAAGGGCATCGGGTACGAGATCTTCATCGGCGCGCTGTCGCTGCTGTCGATCTTCAACCTGGTCCTCGTCGTCCTCACCCGGCAGGACGGTGATCTGCAGAACGTCCTGCTGATCATGAACGCGCTCTTCAGCGGTGTCTTCCTGCTCGACTTCACCTACCGGCTGGTCACGGCCCCGTCGCGCAAGGACTACTTCTTCCGGCACTTCGGCTGGGCCGACCTGCTGGCCAGCCTGCCGCTCCCCGAGTTCAAGTTCCTGCGCATCTTCCGCCTGGTCCGCGTCATCCGGCTCCTGCGCGGGGTCGGTGGCCGCAAGGTGCTGCGGACGCTGATCCGCGACCGCGCGGGCAGTGCGCTCTACACCCTGCTCCTCGCGGGCGTCCTCGTGCTGCAGTTCGGCAGCCTCACGATCCTGCGCATCGAGGACGGCGCCCCGGGCGCGAACATCACGGACGCGTCGGACGCCCTCTGGTACACGATCGCCACCATCTCCACCGTCGGCTACGGCGACCAGTACCCGGTCACCAACGCGGGGCGCATCGTCGGCTCGATGATCATCGTCGTCGGCGTCGGCATCTTCGGGACGTTCACCGGCTACCTGGCGAACCTGTTCCTGGCACCACGGAAGAAGGCGCCGGAGCCGGTGGACACGCTGACCCAGCTGCGGCACGTCCTCGACCTGCCGGGCGTGACGGTCGAGGACGTCGACCGGGTGCTCGCCCTGCACCGGGACGAACCCGTCACGTGAGGTCGAGCGTCAGCGTCCTGCCCCAGTCGTGGCGGGCCGCCTCGGTGAAGCCGACCCGCGTGTAGAACGCGATGGCGCCCTCGTTCCGGCTGTCGACGCCGAGGTGCAGCCCCGGCACGCCACGCTCGCGCAGCGCCGCCGACAGGGTCTCGATGAGCCGACGGCCGAGACCGCGGCCCTGAGCCCGCGGGAGCAGGTCGATGTGCATGTGCGCGGGGAACCTGTCGAACAGGGAGTCGTCCGCGGCCTCCCACTCGTGGATGCGGCCGACCAGGACGTGGTCCTCGGTGCCGTCGTGCGGGTTCTCGCGCACCGGGTACCGGGTACGCAGGGTCGGCCACCACTGGCGCTCGAGCCACTGCTCGAACCGGTGCGTGTCGGCCGTCGCGACGATGTAGCCCACCAGTCCCAGCTCGTCGACCACCACGAACGTCAGCCCGGGGTCGGCCACCGGGTACGGGCCGGCGTACAGGTGCGCCAGCAGGTCGGGGTCGCGGTACAGCGCGGTCGCGTCCCCGCCGGCCTCGCCGGTGAGCAGACAGATCCGGTAGATCGCCGGGAGGTCGGACGGGTGGAACGGGCGGATCGTCCCGGGTGCAGCAGGCATGCACACGACTTTCTCACGCGTTCACAGCATTCTTCGGTCCAGGATCCGCTCCGACGTGCCGATATCCAGGACGTGACGCTCATCACCGACTCCGCCCCCGACCTGCTGCACCAGGC